>JBAZWT010000005.1:43269-93962 GCA_041660205.1 Candidatus Babeliales bacterium | reverse complement strand
GGTATGGAGGTAGTTCGTCAAATGGGATGATGATATCAGCGCCTAATTTTTTTTGAGCAAGAACTGATGATTCAGGCGTTAAAGTGATTAAATCTCCATTGCGATACGAGCGGAATACAACGCCATCTTCATTGATTTTTATAACGGCATTTCCAGTATTTTTCTGACCCTTGCTTTTAAGTTCACTTGCCACGCCACCATATGCAAGGCTAAATACTTGAAAGCCACCAGAATCGGTGATAATTGGCTTGGAGCGACCAATAAATTTGTGCAGACCACCAGCAGCAGCAACTACATCAGGACCCGGATGAAGCAACATGTGATACGTGTTACAAAACATTAATTGTTGATTTAATGTTTCAAGAACATGATTGTCGAGTGATTTTAAAGTTCCATTTGTTCCAACGGCAACAAAGCTTGGAGTTTCAATAATTCCATGAGGAGTATGAATTCTTCCGACCCGAGCTCGTGACTTGTTTGATTGGTAGATGATTTCGAAAAAAAAGTAAGATTTCATGAAATTTTTTGCTTTAAAAGGGGATTATTTTCTGATAGTATACCAAAATCTTTTACATTCGAATATCTACAAATTTATACACAAGGGGTGACTATGGATTATCGATTCTATTTATATAAAGCTAATTTTTTCATTGTTATATCGTTACTTGCGTTTGATTGTTTTTTATACAGCGCACAAAATGACATCTTGCCATTAAGGCGCCAGCGATCAGAAGAATCATTTTCAGAAGGATCGATCTCAGAAGGATCGACAGCTTTTTCAGAGGGTTCATTATCTCCTCTTGGATCGGAGTATCGAGATAATTCTCCGGGTCCTGTTAACGCTAAAAACTTTGATGATGTTTATAGCATGATTGGCAATAAAAGTTTTGTATCATCTAAGAATTATCATGTTCGAGAACTTTACGATCAACTTTTACAAGAACAGTCTGAACGAATTTTGTCAGATTTTTGTCAAATAGCTGGAATAACGGTAGGTGATTTATCTGCAGATGTTCGTGATTTAAAAAATAATTTTCCTGGAAGTCAGACAGATCCAAAAGATATTACTTGTCCTATTAAAAAATTTTTTTCAGATCACGGATATGGTCACACGTTGATCACTCTTAAGCAAGATCATCGCTGGGATAGTGTTGCGTCTTTTACGTCTTGTAAAGGTGTGACAATTTTACCAATATTTTTTACATTAAGCTCAAGTAGTCAGCAAGCAATACTTCATAAAGAGCTGCAACATTTAATCCATAGTGATAGTTTTTATAAACACACTATGAGTCAAATTGTACTAAACCCTCGTAGATACCGCAGTTCTAAAACACAAATAGATTTGCAAAATATTTTAGAACAATATGAGCAATTTCTTGTTCGACGTGCTGATCTTAAAGCTGGTATTTCTGGTGGAGATGTAATTGTTGATAGTTTAGCGCATGAGTCATATCATGCATTAAATGCTCCTGTAAGTTATATGCAAGAGTTATCGAGCATGATTGAGCAAGAAAAAAAGGCTCCTGTTGTTCAAGCTTGGCTTGATGAGTGTGCAAAGTCCCGTTCAATTCGTCATGTGATACTTAAGTCTACTGTTTGCACTCAAGAATTTTCAGATTCTGATGATGATCAATGGACTGATGCGCAGGAATTTAACAATAGACTTCAATGTACAGGTGTTGATTTTTAAAATCCGAACTCAGCATTAAACTTGATTAATAAAAAGGTTTTACTTCTTCTATAAATATTTTTTAATATTGATTTTAGTTTTCCAATAAAAAAGGGAGAAAGTATGAAGCGTTTAGTATGTATAATTATTTCTTTGATGTTGGCTACGCCTGCGCATTCAGTTGTGTTTCAAGGGTTGGACGATTCAAGCATTAAAATAAATACATTTTCATGTCCTTCAGGCTCTACAGGTTCAACAGATTGCAGCGATGCTGATACAAACGCCAAAGGACTTGTTTTATCAGATCAAATGCCGTTGCAGCTTTTTAACAATCAATCGTATTGGTTAAGGCAGCAAGCTCAGGTAGAGCAACATGCTCAAACAGTTTTGAGACGTACTGGCTCAGATTTACAAACTTATATGCAAGATCAAGGATGGGTAGCAATGGGAAGTTATTGCATTTTAATTTCTACCAATCCTATTTTAACAGACGTTGTGATGCGAGATAAAAAAGCTTCTGGCGACCAAGTTAAAGTAGTTATTCAACTTTGGTACAATGGAGAAAACTTAATTCAGTTGTGGTCGCAAGATGCTGCTGTGATGTCAAAAACGCAAGGTTTTAATGTGGTAGTTTCGTCTGCTCAGGATGATCAAATTTCTAAGTTGCCAAAATTATCCGACGCAACAACATTTTTAGATAAAATAGGTTTGCAAATAAACAATCGAACAACTCAGTACGGAAAAGCAAAAAATTCGCCGAGATCGGTAAAAATAAAGGTCGCTTAAGAGTAAGCGACCAATTATTTATAAAGGATTATTTTTAAAGCCGATGAGTTGGCATTCTGGCTGCGGTTTAATCCCAAACTGTTCAAACACTTTTTGCTGCATAATTTGAGCAACTTTAATAATGTCAGAGCTCGTAGCGTTTGGTTTGGTTACAAGCATATTTGCATGTTGATATGAAACGGTAGCGCCCCCAACGGTGAGTTCACCTTTAACGCCGATTTTATCAAGATAGTACGCAACATAAATAAGTTTTTTTTCAGTGTTTTCTACTTCGTTTGGTAAAAAATTTCTAAAAAAGCTGCCACAAGTATTTGTCTGAGGGTAGCGACGCTCTCTATGTCGAATAATTTCTTCTCTACGGCCTCGTGCTCGGGCTACTTCAAGATCAGTAGCGAGTTTTAATTGAAACGTGGCAGAGACGAGATAATAATCTTTGTTTTGAAGATTAGATGCATCGTATCCAAATTTAAACCATGCAGGATCTACGGTGATTATTTTGCCAGTTTCTTTTGCAATGATCTGTGCGTTGACGATAAATTGTTCAAGCAAGAACTCATAGTAGTGCAGGTTAATATAAACAGATCCGCCAACAGTTCCAGGAATGCCACTAAATTCTTCTAGGTTTGTTAAATTTTTATTCAGGCAGTATTCGATCAAATCATGAAAGGTTGTGCCTGCGCCAGCTTTAACGAGTGCTGTGTGGCCGTCAACCTGTTGAGCTGACATATCGACAAGTCGAGGTCGGATTACCAGGCCATCAAATCCTTCATCGCTGATTAAAATATTGGCACCTTGTCCCAGTACAAAAATTTCAAGTTTGTTGTCACGAGCAAATCCCAGAGCTTGTGCAAACTGCTCTGGAGTAGTTGGTTCGTAGTAAAACTTTGCAAGCCCGCCAGTTTTAAACCAGTTTTTATCAGCAAGAGATACGTTTTGCTCAATTTTGATATGAGGGGTTATGGCGTAAGTATGGCTTTGAGGTATTTGATTAACCATGACATCATCCTTTACTCGTTATCTACTAAATTTTTTGAAGAGGAATTCTTTCAGGCGCTTTTTTTTCATGAAGCATCAATTTGCATCGCGCGCTACATGTTTTTTGAAATGAATCAATGCATGAAGCACATGAAATAAAATGTTTGTTGCATAAAGCATTCAAACAATTGAAGTATTCATCATTTGGAGTTTTGCAATGAAGACAAGATCCCAAGATGTCACTGTTTGCCGCAACGGTAATGCGTTGATCAAAGACGTAATTTTTACCTCTGAAAAATCCATCTGGATATTTTTCTATGTAGCGGTGTATGCCACCAGCGATTTGATACACTTTTTTAGCAACTTGTTTTTGGTTGAGGTAACCAGTTGCGCGCTCACAGCGTACGCCGCCTGTGCAGTGCATTAAAACTGTTTTATCTTTGAATTGATCGATGTTTTCGTCAATGTAGCCAGGCAATTGTCTAAAGTAGCGAATGTCTGGAGTGATAGAATCTGTAAAAGTCCCAACAGCTGATTCATAGTTGTTTCGAGTGTCCAAGATAACTAAGTCGTGTGGAGGATTTGTTAGAAGTTCATGAACTTGATCCGGTGTTAAATGGTTGCCACCATCTTTAACGGTTAGTTTTGATGGGTCGATACCAAGATTTACAATCTCATTTTTTACAAAGATTTTCATTTTTGGAAATGCGTGTGAGCCGCCGGGTGCTGTTTTGAAATCGATATCACCAAATAAAGGATGTTCGTTCATTGCTTGGACGTAAGCAGCAGTTGCTTCATCTGTTCCACCAACGGTTCCGTTAATTCCTTCATGAGCAAGGATAATGCGGCCGGTCAGTCCCAGTGTAGTACAAAGTTCTCTTTGCCATTTTTGGATAGCAACTGGATATTGAATGTTGACATATTTGTAGTACAGAAGGATTGTTCCCATTATCATTTATCCTGTTTGTTAAGAGTTATAACTTTATTTTACTTTATCACGAGATACAGGTAGCTGTCTAGGCGCTATGAAATTTGTACCCGTAAGCTGTTTGACTTGTTTAAGTTGCGCAATGCAAGCGCCTCAAGTACTTTTTGACGTCTGCTTTCTGGCAATGGATGCCAAGGGTCTTGATATAAAATAATTAAATTTTTTGTAAATTCTGAAAACTGTTGATCTTTGAGCATGCATTGCTCAATGCGAGTAAGCCAATGGGCGCCAGCTTGCAAAGACCGGTCATCGCCAAATTTGTTTACAAATTCATCAGCTTGCCGTTCTTGAAATTGAACATAGCTAGCAAGTGCCGTTAAAATAGCCAAGTTTCCAAGTAGAGCTTCAATAGAACATTTTACTTTGTTAAAGCTGGTAGAGTCTTTTTTGAATGCTTTTTTAAGAATGTAACCATTTAAAGCTGCAAACGCTGCGCAAGTTAAAGCAAGCGCTACGTAGCCTTTTTGGTTGTGATCTTTTAAAACATGAGCTGCTTCATGCAAAAGAATATATTCGTCTTGCTTGAACATGTTTTCTAGATCGTTTGAATTTTGAGTTTTCATGTATGCAGTATTGATTGCACGCAGTCGGCTTTCTGGCCAATAAATAGTATTTGTTCTGGAAAGATACTGGTCGGAAATACAAAATAAAACATTATCCAGCTGAGCAACTGGATATTTTTGAGTCATTTTTTCAAACCATGCTTGAGCGCCTACATAGTGATCTTTAACGAGTCGATCTTGCTCAGGTTGGCTGTGCAGGTTTAAAAAAGACGACAAAGCAAGGCAACTAATTGCCAAAGCTTTGAAGCGAAAAATGAACATTAAATTTTATTTTTCTTCTTTGTACATGACATGTCGTCTTACAACAGGGTCATATTTTTTGATTTCAAGACGTCCAGTTGTGTTAACTTTATTTTTGAAAGTTGAATAGAAATGTGGACTTGCTGAGCTTTTGATCTTGATGATTTGGCGATTGCCTTTTTTTGCCATGATTTAAAATCCTTTGTAAAATAAGACCTGTTTTTCTTTTATTATAAGGACAATCTTTGAATTAGTCTAGACTGTTTTAGGGGTCATTGAAATTATGAATATTTTTTAAAGTAAAAAAGGGCTGGAAACAAATCCAACCCTTTGATTTTTAGATAGAGATTTTTGAATCTTTTAATCACGAGAGTCGCGACGAGCAGCCCATAAAACAATGAGTAAGCCGATTAAAGCAAATAAAATTTCGATAATTCTTAGGTTTAATCCAAAAACAATTGGGCATGATGAGCTAGATAATATGTGTAAAATTAATCCACTGAACACGAAGGAAGCTGCTACTACAGGCATTGCAAAAATTGCTCCTAAAAAAAACAAAATTATTGCGAATGTGCTATAGGTCATCAGTCTAATAAATTGGTTTACACAAACTTTATGTTCATGAATAGTAAATGTTTCTGTTTTTTTCCAGTCAGTATTTCGCTCTTTCCATTGAGCTCTTTCTTCTTCTGCGCCATAAGCTTTATAACCTTTGAAAAAAGCTGCTTCAGCTGCATAGTACGTTTTAGAATCGATATTAGGAGAAATAGCTTTCAGTCCTAGCCATACCGTTGCAGGTATTAAAATAACCAGCGTAAATGCGATTAACCATTGTTGCCATGAGCTTTTTATATTTTTTTCCATTTTATTTTCCTTGCTCTTGGCGCTGTAATCGATACAACGCATATCCAACAATTATTAACATTCCAAATGCTAATACAAATCTTAAATTATCACCTAACTCTCTTAAGTAGGGAGCAGATCCCCATAAAACACAGCTAAGTCCAGCAAGCGCTAATCCAGCCCCTAAGCCTTTTTGAAATTTAAATAATCCGAGAACTAAAAGAATTGCTCCCACTCCACCCAAGAAAAAAAATAGAGGTAGGTTTTCCAGATGAGTAAGATCAGCAATGTTTGCCATCAAGGTGCTTATGAGCCATGCTATTGAAATAGCATATGCGATTTGCAATACTTTTTCAGATCTTTGCATTAACAAGTCTCCTTTTTAAATAATAATAATTTGAACTTACTTTGTTTTTATGGTGAATTTCAAGAGATGTTTCAAATTGGGTAGTGAGGTTGTTTTCATAGTTGTGAGAAATTTGTTTTGTTTTATACTGTTTTCATTGTTCTTTCCTCTTATAAAAAAGGCTTTTCATGAAAATATTACTTTCGTGGCTTTTAGATTATCTTGATTGCTGTCTTTCTGATATTAACGTTGATACTTTGGTGCATTTGTTTAACACACGAACTGCAGAAATTGAGTCATTTGAGCGCGTACAGTGCGATCCTTCAGCAATGTTTTTGTGTAAAATTGTTTCTGTAGACTTCCAAAAAGTTTCTGTACATTGCCAAGAATTAAATAATTCGTTTGAGCTTCCAGCTAGACCAGACGCGGTGATCGGTAAAATATATCTCATTTCTAAAGATGAAAACTCTTGGCGCTGGGTAAATCTGTCTGAATTTCACCGTGAAAAAGATGGGCATTTTCCAGCGGTATCAGTGTCTGAAAAGCAGTATGTTGACGGATCTTGGAGGGAAAAAATTGCTCCAGTTGATTATGTACTAGAAGTTGATAATAAATCGATTAATCATCGTCCTGATCTGTGGGGACATTACGGCGTAGCTCGTGAAATCGCAGCTTTTTTAAATCTTAAACTTAAACCTTTAAATGCAGTTTTAGCGCAGCGACCTGTTGCTCAGTCAAGTAAATCGTCATCTTTGCAATTATCTATTCAAGATGAACAAGGATGCACTCGATTTGCAGCGCTTGCATGCAACGACGTGCACAGCAAAGACTCTCAAATATGGATGGCGATACGATTACTTCGTGTCGATGCAAAACCAATCAATGGTGTTGTTGATATCACAAACTATGTGATGTTTGACATTGGGCACCCAATGCATGCATTTGATGCACGTAGTTTTGACAAAAAAGAGATGGTGATTAGCAAAGCAAAAGTTGGAGAGACTTTACAGCTGCTTGACGGTCAAACTATAAAATTAACAACGCAAGACACGGTAGTAAGTGATGGGACTCGTCCCGTTGCTCTAGTGGGAATTATGGGTGGCAAAGATTCTGGTTTTACGCAGGGCACCAAAAACATAATTCTTGAAGCTGCTGGACTTGATCCTGCAGTAATTCGTAAAACTGCTCAACATTTTAAATTACGAACTGAAGCTTCAATTCGATTTGAAAAGCATCTTGATCCTATGCAAAATGTTACCGCAATTCAGCGCTTTTTATATCTTGCTGAGCAAGAAGGCATTCTGTCTGACGGCCAGGAAGCGATAGTGTCTGTTGGTAAGACATTTGAGCCGATTGTTTGCGAAATAACGCATGAGTTTATTGAAAAACGTATTGGAATACCCTTTACGTCTGAATTTGTTGAAACAACGTTGAAAGCACTAGGCTTTCAGGTCGCATTTGATAAAACATCGGGTGTGTACCACGTAACGGTTCCAACAAGCCGAACAACTAAAGATATTGGCATTCAAGAAGATATTTTAGAAGAAATTATTCGATCGTATGGTTTTGAAAACGTTGCACAGCAACTGCCACTAAGGTCAATGGCGCCATTTAGCTTGCAAGTTGTAAACAATGTGGCTCGCATTAAAAATCATTTAGCTTTTGCGTTGTCTATGCATGAAGTCAGGGATTATTTGCTGTACGATGCGTCATTTACTGATCGACTGACTTTAAACCTTGATAGTGCAGTTAAAGTGAGAAATCCTTTATCGCAAAATTGGACGACGCTTGTTACTTCCTTGATTCCTCATTTGCTCAAAGGTGTTGAGCTCAACGCTGCTGGTAAAGATAATATTCGTTTATTTGAGTGCAATCGCATCTGGTCAAAACAAGATACAGCTATTTCAGAGCTCAAATCAGTAGCTGGAATTATTTTTGATAAAAAAAGTGTTGATTTTTACGCTTGTAAAAATCAACTACAAAGCTTGTTCGATTTATTTAGCCTTGAAGTAATTTGGCAAAAGCCACTAGGTGCAGTTCCTGCGTGGTACGATGGGCACAAAGTGGCACAATTGTTTGTCGGCGACCAAGTCATTGGATGGGTTGGAATGATGTCGACGCAGTGGATGCATTCAATCGTTTCAGGATCAGCATTTATTTTTGAACTTGATGAAGAATTCTTGCAACTTCAGCAGCCGCAAAAGAAACTATTTAAGCCGTGGTCAAAATACCAAGATGTAACGTATGACATGAGTCTTTTGATTCCGTTAAGAGTTACGGTTGATGAACTTAAAAACGACATAGCTCGCGCTCATGAATTGATCTGCTCCGTTGAGTTGGTCGATTTCTTTGAGAAAGAAGAATGGGCGGGTCATCGCTCAGTAACGTTCCGGTATACGATAAGCAATGCTGAAAAAACTATGACTAAAAAAGAGCTAGAAGAAGTTACAGAGTCTGTGCAGAAAGTTGTAAAAAAACATGATGCTCAAATCCGTTAAAAAAGCGCACATTACATTGTTTTTGGCATGTTTTATCGTACCATTACTTCTTGATCGAATTACAAAATATTTGATCGTCAACGAAATATGGGAAACACAGACCATCACATCTTTTTTTAATATTTATTTCACCTACAATCGTGGAATTGCCTGGGGTATAGGCAGCGGGCTTGATCAGCAGTACGTCATGTTTACAACAATTGTTGTTGCCTCTGTCTTGTTTTATTTTGCATGGTACATGCGTCTGGTTGCAGACAATCATAAAATGCTGGGCTCTTGTTTGCTTATTTTATCAGGCGGCCTGTCAAACTTTTTTGATAGGTTATGGTTTGGCGGGGTTGTTGATTTTATTCAGCTCCATCTTTCGGGTTGGTATTTTCCAGTGTTTAACATTGCCGATATGAGCATTACCATTGGCGCACTGTTTTTAAGTTATTTTTTCTTGAGTGATGATAAATCGTGAACTTACTTCAACATCCTGCAGTTCACTTCGCAAAGTTGATGTACGATCTGATCGCATATGTGATCTGTCCGCCACTTTGTTATTCTTGTAGAGGGCACTGTCCTTTTCGTGTTATTTTGTGTAAGCAGTGCGAAGAGTTACTTGAGCCTATCGTTCCTAAAATGTTTCAACTTAATAATTCTTATATTTTAACGGTGTACGCAGTATCTCGGTACACTGAGCCACTTCGTCCTATGCTCTTTGCAAAATATCGCAGTGATCCTGCAGTCATTGAAAAGCTGGCAGAATTAATTTGGAAAAAATCTGTCGTGTCGCTGGTGCACGTTGATTGTTTTATTCCTATTCCACTGCATTGGACCAGGACTATGAAACGCGGATTTAATCAATCTGAATTGATAGCAGAGAGTCTTTCTTCGTACTCAAAGATCCCAGTAGTTCACGCGCTTGCGCGTGTTAAAAAAACTGAGTATCAAGTAAAGGTGGAACAAGTTGATAGACGGTGCAATGTCAAAGGGGCTTTTGAGCTTGCGCAGTTTGATTTTGATATTGCAGGCAAGCATATCATGCTTGTCGATGATTCGTGCACAACAGGTTCAACAGCAATTGAAGCAGCTAAAATTTTTATCAAATTAAAGCCTGCATCGATCAATATGGTTGTTGCCTGTAGGGCTTTGTAGGTCGGTTGAGTAGTAGTTTAAAAATACTCGCTATTTGTAAAAAAACGCTAATCTGATAGGCTTATTATAGGTTTAATAATTTTTAAATTAGGAAAAAATGCATGAAAAAACTATTTTTGTCTTTAGTGCTTTTTGGTGGTGCATATAAAAACATACAATGTTCTGAATTGTCAAAAGTGCAAATAGCTTGTATTGGTGGAAACGTAGCTATGGCTTGTCTTCATATGAAAGAGGCGATAAATACTAGTCAACGAATTGGTTCAGATCCTGATGCTGTTTTTTGTACAGCAGTTCACTTAGGTACTGCAATTGTTCAAGCAACTTCTGTGTCAATTAATTTGATTAATCCAGAAACATTTGATTTGAATAGTTCAATATGTATGACGGCTCTTAGCCTTGGTATGGTAAAACTGGGCAGAATAGCGCAAGAACAATCACTACATCGATCGTACATAGCGTTACAACAGTCACAACAACAGCGACAGCAAGCAATAAATGCATTGTTTTTGGCGGCGCAAGTGCAGCAGCAGCAGGTTAATTTACTTGCGGTGCAAGTGCAGCAGCCACAGATCAATCAGGTGTCAGCGGCGGCGCAAAGCTTATAAAATCGTAAGAGCAACTACAGGCAGTTAACACTACTTAGTCCAAAAAATTAACTAAAAATTTTATAAAAAAGCGCCATAAGAGTGGCGCTTTTTTATAATTTGATTAAAAAAGTTTAAGCTCAATTTTTAAATTATTCGACCACAATTCTAGGAACTGAATTATTAAGTCGTGCTAAAAATAAACGCACGTTTTTCTTAGCGCCAATTCGCCAGTCGTAAGCACTCAAGACATTATCCCCATCTTGGCCTAAAACCGTGACGATATCATGACGTTTGGTCTGCGGAATGTGAGTTACGTCAACGGTAAAATAGTTCATGTTTATTCTGCCAACGATTGGAGCAAACTGTCCGCGAATTAAAACTCTGCCGGTGTTTGCAAGGTCAGGATCAATTCCTTCGTAATATCCCATGCCTAAAATAGCAAGCGTGGCAGGCTTACTTGCCGTGTAGGTGCGACCGTAGCCAACAGTTTGGCCTGCAGGAATTGTTTTGAGTCCGATAACGCGAGTTTTTAAAGATAAAATTGGTTGAAGCTGTTGTTGCTTGATTGGATCAGCTTCAGGTAAATATCCATAGAGTCCAGCTCCAATGCGCGCAAAAGAGTATTTATATTTGCTCACAAGGCTACCATGAGAATTGATGGTGTGAATTTGAACATCTTCTTGCGTTAATGGACGAAGTAATTCTTCTTGCTCATGTACTGAATCTTGATTGCAAGCTTCAATTAAATGAGAGCAGATTCCTTGCAGAAAAACGTGACTAGATGATTTGATTAAGTTCATGTAGGTTTCAAATTCTTCTGGCATGATACCAAGTCGAGACAGGCCTGTATCAATTTTTAAATGAATGTTAATTTTTTTACTATTCTTTTCACCGAGCTTGTTTAAGGCTTTAATGGTTTGCACGTCTGAGACGACCATATCAAGGCTGTGCTCTGCAATATCTTGCAGTGATGTGTTGATAAAACCAAGAACTAAAATTGGTTTAGTGACTCCATGTTGTCGTAGCTCCACGCCTTCCTGCGTGTTTGCAACGCACAGTCTAGTAACGTGTGAACTTTGTTCATGAATCAGACTTACTTCTTTCAGTCCATGTCCGTAGGCGTTTGCCTTGACCACAGGAGCGATCCCAGTTTGCTTAGGAAGCCAAAGGCGATATTGATTAATATTGTGCTCAAGAGCAGATTTTTTAATTTCTATCCAAGTCGTATGATTCATGGTTTTTATTTAGCCTTAAATAGATGTTGAAACAGTTACAATTCATTGTAGTAAAACAAAAAAGACGCAATCATACAATCTAAATCTAGAAAAAAAGGGGTTGGTTTGGTAACCTATCTATATCGTTATGTATTGTTTGGGGAAAAAGTCCTATGAAAAAAAATAAATCTGGAAAATCTACTGAAAGATCTACAGAAAAATATTCTGATTATGTTTACGGAGTGCATGCTGCTCTTGAGGTTTTACAGGCAAAACGTCGTAAAGTAAGCATGGTTTATACGACCAAAATTCAAGTTAAATCATGGGGACTCATCGAATCACTTCTTCCAAAACATATTCAAATTCAATACGTAGCGCGTGAAGTTCTTGATAACATGTCGGGAACGACTGAGCATCAAGGTATTGTACTCTTTGTTTCGCCTTTTCCTTTTGAAAAGTCTATGTTTGAAGCTAAAAAGTATCCGTTCATTGTGGTGCTTGATGGTGTTCAAGACGTTAGAAATTTAGGCGCAATTATGAGATCGGCTTATTGCACAGGCGTTGACGGAATTGTTCTTTGTAGTAAAAACAGCGCTCCTTTGACAGCTGCGGCAATTAAATCTTCAGCTGGTTTGTCAGAGCATGCAAGAATTTTTGTTGCTCCATCAATGGGATTTGTAATGCAAGAGCTGAAAAATCGTGGTTATGAGATTTATTTAGCAACGCTTGGTGTAGGCGAAAATGCTGCAACACTTGAATATAAGCAACCAGCAGCACTTGTTATTGGCAGTGAAGAATCTGGGATTTCTAAAGAAGTTTTAAAAAGCGGAACTCGTATTCTTTTGCCTCAGCGTCGAGCAGACATTTCATATAATGCTTCTGTTGCTGCAGGAATTTTAATGTTTTTAATGGGAAATCAATTTCATAAAATTTCATAACCCCTTGCCCGGCGTAGCTTTTGGTTATTTTTTGTATGGAGAAAATATGAAAAAAAGATCTTGGATAATTTTATTTTTTATAAGTTTTTCGTTGACTTGTATTTTTGGTTTATTGACTTGGAAATTTTTTTGGCGGGTGCCACAAGAAATTGTAGAGCTGCAACCAAAGCAGGTTGAAACTAAAGCTGAAGAAGTTCCTGGTGAGCAACCAACACCAATGAGTACATATGAAATGATAGACTTGGATATGCCAGTTGAAATTTTTTTAGCTCGAGGTACTAGTTCTTCTCAGATTTCAATGGTGCGAAGATTGCTTTTAAAGCAGTGGATATCTTCAAATCAGAAAGATTTGCTCAAGCTTGTGGTGTATGGACAAGGTGCAACTTCATTTAATGAACTCAAGAAATTATTAGAAATGGCCGTTGAAAAAGAAGGCGGATGCAATAATGCATGCTCTGTGATTCAAGGGGCTATTAAAATTATTCATGAAAATGAAGATCTCATGCAGCACGTGGACAAATCGCTTCAAGAAGGAATGAGTTCTGATGTTCATATGCTTAGAGGTCAAATGATGAACATTGATCAAGGAAGTAAAGAATATAAAACGATGAAGGCTCAGTATCGCAAAGCTTTAGAAACATGGATGGATAAGAAGCATGGAGCTTTCATTGATAAAGTTATTACCAAAGTTTAATTGTTAAATATTTGAATATGTAAAGGCTCTTACGCTTACGGTGCGTGAGAGCCTTTCTTTTTTAGTTTTATTCTTGACTTTGAAAGTTTAAAAGAGGTACACAGGGAGTAATCAATAAAAGCTATACACGGTTATTTAGGGTTAAGGGGAAGTGATGAAGTGGATGGTTTACATTTTAGTAGCAATCCTATGTGTGATTGGATTTTTTTTAGTTAAAAAAAGAACTCCAGGCATACAACAAATCTTGCCAGAACAGTGTGTGTTTTTAATGGATGAAGGATTGTCGAAATCATTTCAAACCAATATATCGTCAACGATTACTGCAGCGTATGGAGCATCAAAAGATCCACAAGCTGTCATTGCAAAAGTTAGTCAGCAATATCCAGAAATTAGTTCTATGAAAGTTCATTTGTGTAAAACAGATAAAATTTGTTTTTTGCTTGATGGCCAAAAGCCAATGTTTTTACTCAATGGGCAGTCTGTGGTTTGCGACAATGATGCCGTCATCGAAAAAGATCATTTTAGCAGTGACATTGTTGATGGGTTGACCAGGGTAACAGCTGACGGCGAGCAAAACATACCAGGCATGGTTCGATTTTTTGAAAAACTTCCAGCAGCAATTAAAGCAAATTTTGAAACTAACTGGCTGAGCGACAGCGAAATTGTTTTGCATGAAAAAAATAAACAAGGGGAAAGTTTTTTAGTTGCCGTTACTCAAGTCCCGCAGGAAAAAGATATTGAGCTATGCAGATCGATTCAAGATCCTGTTGCTTCTAAAAATAAAAAAAAGAGTATTACGTATGATTTAAGATTTAATAATCAAATTATTGTCAGGTAGGGGAAATATTATGGCAAAAGTTTTTCATTCTTTAATTACTTCAATAGATGTGGGAACAACTAAAATTTCTGTTCTTATTGCGCAAAAAACAAGTGATGACACTGTTGAGATACTCGGCATTGGCAAATCGCCATCCGACGGTCTTGATAAAGGTGTTGTTGTTGACGTTGCTCGAACTGTTCAATCCATTAAGCGCGCTGTAAAAGAAGCTGAGCTTATGGCTGGCTGCTCAATTTCAGAAGCTTACGTAGGAATTTCTGGTAGCCATATTCATTCTTTTAACACTCATGGCGCTGTGCCTATTAAACGTTCACAAGTACTTCCTTCAGATATTCAAGCTGTTTTGACCGTTGCGCAGGCGGTACCTATTGAAGAGGGGCAAAAAATACTTCATGCATTACCGCAATATTTTATGGTTGATGGAAAAGATCGTGTGGTTAATCCGCTTGGTCTTCATGGAGTCAGGCTGGAAGCTGTGGTTCATGTTATTACTGGAGCTGTTTTTTCCATTCAAAACTTAATGAAGTGTTGCGAGCTTGCAGGTGTTACTGTTAAGGATATTGTTTTAGAACAACTAGCATCAGCGGAAGGCGTTTTAAGTCCTGATGAACGATCTTTGGGTGTCGGCGTTCTTGACATTGGTGGTGGAACATCTGATTTTGCAATTTATCAACAAAGCAGCATTCGATACACCAAAGTATTTCCACTTGCGGGAAATTATTTCACCAAAGATTTAGCAGTTGGACTGAGAGCAACGCTGCATGACGCTGAACGCTTTAAACGTGAACATGGATTTGTGGGTTATATGCTTCAAGAGCACGATGAAGAACTTGAAATTGAATCGGTGCAAGGTAACTCGGTTCATAAAGTGAGCAAACAACAAGCAGGATATATTTTGCATGCACGAGCTTTAGAGCTGTTCATGCTGCTACAAGATGACATAAAACGATCATCTCTTGCATCTATGATGACAGCTGGTTTAGTTATTACTGGAGGTGGCTCACTTTTGGTAGGAATTGATGAGCTTGCAAAAAAAATGTTGGGAATGCCTGTACGAATTGGAAGACCAAGAGTTGATTGTGGTTTTTCAGAAATTTTAAATAATCCGACACATGCGACAGGTTATGGTCTTTTAAAATATGCCTTACGAAAAGATAAACAAGTGGGCGTAAACCAGATGGAAGGACCTATGGCGCAACGTGTTTTTACAAAAATGAGATCTTGGGTAGATAAGTTTTTTTAAACCTTTTTAAGGAGTGGTAATGATAAAGTTCGATACGCTACATGATAATGAGCATGATGACTCTTTTGTAAAAATTAAAATCTTAGGAATTGGTGGTGCCGGAGGCAACACAATTAACAGCATGAAAGATTTTGGTTTAGAAGGAGTTAGTGGTTATGTTGCAGCTAACTCAGACATGCAAGCGTTGCGTCAATCAAAAGCAGACTGTAAAATTCAGCTAGGTGTTAAAGCAACTAAAGGACTTGGTTGTGGAGCAAATCCAGAAGTTGGTCGTCGTGCTACAGAAGAAGATCTCGAACAGATCATGGAGCAGCTCGGTGATGCTGATATCGTTTTTATCGTTGCAGGTATGGGTGGCGGAACTGGATCAGGAGGAGCTCCTGTTGTAGCAAAAGCTCTTAAAGATCGTGGCATTTTAACTATTGCTGTAGTTACAAAGCCCTTTGTTTTTGAAGGACGACGTCGCATGAATATTGCTCAAGAAGCTCTTGAGACGTTAAAAAAAGAAGTTGATACTTTGATCGTAGTTCCTAATGAAAAATTATTGAATCTTGTTGATCGTTCAACTTCGATGATTGAATCTTTTGAAATGATTAATCAATTATTGATGCAATCAGTAAAAAGCGTTTCTTCAATTATTTCTCGCTCTGGTCATATCAATGTAGACTTTGCAGATTTGCGTGCGATCATGAAAGGCATGGGACTTGCAATGATGGGAACTGGTAGCGCCTCAGGTGAAAATCGAGCAGTTGAAGCTGCAAAAAAAGCGATCTCTTCTCAGTTGCTTGAAAACATGGATATCAAAAGTGCACGCGGTGTACTTCTTAATATTTGTGGTGGTCCAAATTTGTCACTGCATGAAATTAATGATGCTGCAAATGTGATTTATGATGAATCAAACAAAGATGCACATATTATTTTAGGTTCAGTAATCGATCCTACTATGGGCGATGAAGTGGTTGTCTCTGTTATTGCTACAGGTTTTTCCCCGGCAGGAA
Source organism: Candidatus Babeliales bacterium (assembly GCA_041660205.1). Taxonomy (NCBI): domain Bacteria; class Candidatus Babeliae; order Candidatus Babeliales; species Candidatus Babeliales bacterium. The sequence goes on along the minus strand of JBAZWT010000005.1, from coordinate 77,402 downwards.
TTCAAGCACAAGCTGAAAAGGTTGTCGCTTCTGTTGCTCAACTGCCGCAAGAAGAAAAACGTTTGTTTACAGAGCCACAACTTGCTAGAATTATGGCAGAAGACAGTAATAAATCTCAGGATGATTCTTTTGAGGTTCCTGCTTATTTAAGACAACAGCAGGGCATTGACTCAAAATAAGGCATTAACTTTATAAGGCACTACTTTTTACATGGAAAAAATAAATCGTGATTCTTTGTTCATGTTTTTTGGCGACAAGCAGCATGAACTTTCTATCAAAGAAATCAAAGAATCACGATTTTCTTTACCTTTAAAAACACTTGTTAATGGTTTTGGCATTAATAACTTCATTGTTTTAGATCAGACACACTCAGCTCAAGGAATAATGGTTGAAGATATTACTATGCAAAAATCTGAAAGCTGGTTTGAGTATCAAGGTGATTTTTTATTAACGCAGAAAAAAGATTGCGCTCTTGTTGTTTTAACAGCTGATTGTGTACCAATAATTTTGCATGATCCCATAACTCAAACAATTGGTGTAGTTCATGCAGGATGGAGAGGTTCTGCTGCTGGCGTGGTGCAAAACGCTCTTGCGGCAATGCAAGAAAGATACGGAGCAAGGCTACCTGACATCCAATGTTTTTTTGGACCGAGCGCACAAGCTTGTTGTTATAATATTACAGAAGAATTTTTGCAGCATTTTAAAAAACTTGATTATGGACAGAAAGCTTTTATAAAAAAACAGAATACTTTTTATTTCGATAATGGTTTACTGCTGCGAGAAGGATTGAAAAAATTTGGCATACGTCCTGAGAACGTATACACTGATGCTGGGCTATGCAGTATATGCAATGTTCGGTTCTGCTCATTTAGACGAGATAGAGAGCTTGCCGGGCGTCAAGTAACAGTTGTAGCATTACGATAATATGAAACTGATTTTTAAGGGTACTTTATGATTACAAATTTTCTGGCTAAAATTTTTGGAAGCGCAAATCAACGAGCTGTCCAAAAATTACAAGTGATAGTTGATCAAATTAACGCTTTAGAGTCATCAATTGTAAATTTATCTGATGACGAGATAAAAGCTAAATCAAATGAATTTCGTAAGAGAATTTCGCAAGGCACACATTTAGATGAAATTTTACCAGAAGCTTTTGCTGTTGCTCGGGAAGCATCAAAGCGTACGCTTGGCATGAGACCGTTTGATGTACAGCTGATGGGTGCGATAGCATTGCATCAGGGCAAAGTAGCAGAAATGAAAACAGGTGAAGGAAAAACGTTAACAGCGACTCTGGCATTATATCTTAATGCGCTTGCTGGCAAGGGTGCACATTTAGTAACCGTGAACGATTACTTGGCACAACGTGACTCTGAGTGGAACAGACCTATGTATGAATTTTTAGGATTGACCGTTGGTGTCATTACCAATGACATGCATGATCATGAAAGAAAAGTTCAATATGATTGTGATGTGTTGTACGTGACGAACAATGAACTTGGTTTTGATTATTTGCGAGACAACATGAAATTCCGCCAAGAAGATTATGTGCAGCGCGAATTATACTATGCAATTATTGATGAGTGTGACTCGATTTTAATTGACGAAGCTCGAACACCGCTTATTATTTCTGGTGCGGCAGAAAGGTCTTCAAACTTATATGAAGTTGCGCAAAAAGTTGTTCATAATTTAATTCGTGGAACCGATTTTGAAGTTGATGAAAAAGCTCGCAACATTCAATTGACTGAAGAAGGTCATGACAAAGTTGAAGCTCGGCTGAATATAAGTAATTTATATGCAGTTGAAAACATTAACATTCTTCATCACATTATTCAGGCGCTAAAAGCTAATATTTTATTTAGACTTGATGTTGAATATGTGGTCAGGGATGGAGAAGTTTTAATCGTTGACGAATTTACTGGTCGAATTCTTTCTGGTCGTCGTTACAGTGATGGTTTGCATCAAGCAATTGAAGCAAAAGAAGGCGTTAAAATTGAAAAAGAAACACAAACGCTTGCATCTATTACATTACAAAACTTTTTTAGAATCTATAAAAAATTATCAGGTATGACCGGAACAGCAATGACTGAAGCTGAAGAGCTGTCTAAAATTTATAAGCTTGAAGTCGTTGCGATTCCAACCAATAGAGTTATGGTTCGTGATGATAAAAACGATCTGATTTTTTTAACAGAACAAGCAAAATTTGCAGCTATCGTGCAAGATGTTAAAGAGCGTCATGAAAAAGGACAGCCAGTTTTGGTTGGTACTATTGCAGTTGAAAAATCAGAAAGATTAAGTGATGTTTTAAGAAAAGAAGGCATTCCTCATGATGTTTTGAACGCAAAACAACATGCTCGAGAAGCTGAAATTATTGTGAGTGCTGGACAGCCAGGTCATGTGACCATTGCAACAAACATGGCTGGTCGTGGTACCGATATTAAACTACATCCAGATTCTTTACTTGCAGGTGGACTGTATGTGCTTGGGACTGAGCGACACGAAAGTCGTCGTATCGATAATCAGTTGCGTGGACGTTCTGGTCGACAAGGTGATGCTGGTGAATCTAGATTTTATATATCTTTAGAAGATGAGCTGATCAGGATTTTTGCTGGTGATTCTATGAAACATTACATGCAAAAATTTGGTATGAAAGAAGATGAGCAAATTGAATCGAAAACCGTTTCAAAATTAATTGAAAACTCTCAAGAGAAAGTTGAAAAACATAACTTTGAGACTCGCAAACATTTAATTGAATATGATGACGTATTAAACCAACACAGAAACGTTATCTATTCATTGCGCCAAGATGTGCTTAAAGATTCTGATAATATTTATGAAGTTGTTCGAGATTTTATCAATGCAACAATCAGCGATCTTATTGCTGTGCATTGCCCAGCTAGATCAATAACTCAATCTCAAGCAGACTATATTCTTGAGCAGTTATCACTTAGTATCGGACTTCCTTTAGACATGCTTAAAAAAGAAAAGTTTTCAATGACAAATACTGATGACTTTGAGCGTGATCTTGTTAACTTTGTACTTTTAAAATATGACGAATTCCGTCACCAAATTGGCGCAGAAGATATTCAAGATGCCGAAAAATGGATCATGCTTGAAACTATAGATCAAGCTTGGAAGCAGCATATGATTAACATTGATCATCTCAAAGAAGGCATTGGTCTTCGTGGAAACGCTCAAAAAAATCCATTGATTGAATATAAAAAAGAAGCATTCAGCATGTTTGAAGAAATGATGCGCGATGTTCAAGCTGATATTGTACGCCATATATTCCATATCAAACCGGAAATGTTTGATAAGCGTAAATTGATTGAACGCCGAGAAAGAGAGCTGGATGAAATGAAAATGATTTCTGGCGATAATGAAAAATCTGATAAACAACAAGAAGTTGCTAAGCGTGATGAGGATAAGGTTGGCAGAAATGAACCTTGCTCATGTGGCTCTGGCAAAAAGTTTAAAAAATGTTGCGGGCTATAAAGCCTTCGCTTGTAAAGCCTTCGCTTGTAAATCTTGCATAGAAAGTAAAAAAAATAGCATGATGAAAAAAAATTCATCATGCTATTTTTTTATAACACTTAATAAAAAAGGAACTTTTATGAAATTATTAATCTGTATTTTTGCCATGCTTACTGTGTTTAATGTTGAAGCGTATAATCCTTATCAAATTAAAGTGTTGAAACAGCAAATAGCTCAAGGAGTTAAAAAAATTAATGTTTCAGGCGCTGACTTTCGAGGATCTGGCGGGTTTGACGCAAGTAATGCACATCTTTCATTAAAAGGAATTAATCTAAGCAATGCGCAACTTTCTGGAGCTGCTTTTAACACTCCCACGAAACCTGCAAGCAGTCCTTTTTTAACTCATACAATTGGACAACAGACTGATTTGACTAAAGCTAATTTTTCAAACGCGCTGTTAGTTTCTACTAATTTTGCAGGAGCTATTTTGCAAGGTGCTAATTTTGCAGGAACCGATATCATGTTTGCTAATTTTGCAGGAGCAGATCTTACAGGGGCAAATTTAAAGGGCGTTAAAAATATGGCTACAGCTGTTTTTTGTGGAGCTACAATGCCTGATGGCACAATATGTTCAGGAGCTTCTTGTGGCTGTCCTGCTAAAAAATAATGGCGTAATCGGTGAAAAATGATTTTTGCAACTTTGGGTAATCTTGTTATAATCCTTTATTAAGAAGTAGTATTTTCATCTTAATATCCTAAAGGATCTAATTCATGAAGTTTCAAAATAAACATCTCGCAATTTCTGCATTCATCGTCGTAGCAGCACTGACTATTCCTGGTTGTGCATGGTGGCCTTTTGGCTCAGCAAATAAAGAAGTATCATCATTTTCAAGCAGTGATGCACTACTTACTATCGACGGTGTTCCAGCTTTAACAGTACAAGAATATGAAGAACAATTAGATATGGCTCGAAAAGCAAATCAACAAATTGATATGTTGCTCCAGATGATGCCAAACGCTGAAAAAGATTTTGTATTCCGTGGTATGGCAACAGCTAAGCTTATGAAAGCTTGGGCGCAAAAACAAGGCATCGACAAAACTGAAGATTTCAAAAAACAAAGAAATCAGTTGCATGAAGCTATGGACTTGCAACTTTATATGAAACACTTTGATGAAGCACATCCAATCAATATTAGCGATTCTGATCTTGCAAGATTCTACGAAGATAAAAAAGATTCTATTCCTGCATTAACGCTTTCAGCTGGTGGCGTTGAAACATCATTCGTACGTTTTGAATCAAAAGATAAAGCTGAAAAGTTTTTTGAAAAAGTAAAAGGCTTCAAAAAAGCTAGTGCTTTTAAAACTTCGGCAGAAGAAAGCAAACAAAAAGCTGGTGATTCTGTAATCAACGAAAAAAGTTCTTTTAGCCCGTCAATTAAAAGCGCTGTTTTAAGCTTTAAAAAGTTCCCATCAGTTCATATGTTAAAAGCTGAAGACGATTCATACTGGGTACTATTTGCAGCTGGAAAATCTGAAGCGAAGTATCGCGATCTTAAAACTCCAGAAATACAACATGGTTTGAGAAAAATGCTTACTGACGAGCGCAAAGAAAAACAACTTGAAGAGTTAGTAGATAAATTGAAAACAGAAATGAATGTTGTTGAAAATAACAAATATTTCGAAGAAAAAGAAAATAGAAAACGTGCTGCGTTAGAGCAATCAGAACCAGCAGCTGGTCAGTCAGAGTTTGATGAGTCAGATGATGAAGAAATGGTTCATGGAGCAATGCCGGTAAAAGTATGAAAATAACAAAACTTACTCTCATAAGTTTATTTGTAGTTCTGCCTGATTTAGTTCAGGCAGAACTCATTTTGCTTGATCAAATAGAATGTGTTGTTTGTGGCCCAGAGCGCAATACGCCATTGGTTGATACAGATGCATCTTGGAAACGCGATCTTAATGGAAAATTCATTGATATACAGCGACAAATCCAACAAGACATTGTGAACCAACAAGTAATTGCTGAAAAAATGCCTATGGAGCCTGCAGCTGCACAAAAATATATTGACGGCTTAAAGACTCAAAATAATTTAAGTGATGCTGATCTAACAACAATGTTTGCAGAAGTTGGAAGAACGACACCTGAAGGCTTATCTTTATTGCATGATCAATATGTTCAAGAATTCTTTACGCATTACAAATTCAAGTCTCAGCTTGTTGCAACCGATGATGAAATTAGTGAGTACTATAACGAGTTTCCTGAATTCATAGAAGGTTGGGTTGATATTACAATTGCTCATATTCCATATGAACAGGCGTCTCGAGAAACTGTGAAAAGTCAGATAGAATCATTTGTTTCAACTGGTAAGGCTGATAATCTTACTGTACCTTGGAGTTCTGCAATTCGCATAGCTACCGATGACATAGCAAAAGACAAAGAATTTGTTTTAGGTATGGACGCAAATCAAACTTTAATCCGTGAAATAGATGGAGAGTTTGAGTTGTACAAACTTACAGAAAAAGAACCTACCAAATTAAAACCTTTGACCGAATGTCGCGCTTCAATTATCGATCGTCTAAATCGTAAAAAATTAGAAAAAATGTTGAGTGCGCACAATCAAACGGTCCGTGAATTTATTGATATTATTCCGCTTGGAAATAAAGAAATAAAATTAAACGTTTGATATATCATTTAGATTTCTTCGTGAGAAGCACCATCGCAAGCTTCTTGTAGCTCATCAAGCCGCAGAGCTTTTTCTGTTAAAATTGTTGCTCGTTTTTTTAATGAATCTTGAGACTCAAAATACGTTTGTAAAAGAGTTTCAAGATTCATTTCGTTTCTTAAAAGATCTCGATGTGCTCGAGTTTGAATTGAGCGAATGGGAATAATTCCAACAATGTGCATCGCATCAAAGCAATATTTTTGAATTTTTTTCACATCAACCATATCGGTTAATGTTGTCGGAATTTCGTAGGTAATTTTTAAAATAGCATCGGAAATAGAATATTTTTCCAGAGCTTTTAGAATTTGCTCAGTTTGATCATCCTGCTCGTTTAAAGATACATCAACTTGAATAAATGGTCGCGTTTCAATCGGAACGAAAGTAAAAGTTGTGTTGTATTTTTCTTGAATGGTAACGTCGCAAAATCCTTTGCCTTCTTTTCTTTCCCCGAAATCAATTCGGTCAATTGATCCAGAATACACAACAGGAATAGGATCGCCTTCGTTAACGCATTGAAAACGATGCAAGTGTCCGAGCGCGACATAATCAAAAGGTTTGATTGCAAGCTGTGATGGAAGTAAAATTGGATCATGTCCATAAACGGCACGCTTTTCCGATCCTGAAAAAATTCCTGAGCTGACCGTTAAATGACCAACTAAAATTGCAGGGATATCGGAGTTTAAATCTTGAGCAAGCTTTGTAATGATTGTTGCAAGGCTGTCTGATATGTGCTTGGTCAGTTCTGTGGCACTTTGTGCAAAATGAGCAAAATTAATAGAAACGTTGTGCCGGTTTGGCCACGGAATTCCCACGATTTGAACAGGGCCAGATTTTGTTTGAATGGTCATGCTTTCCGGCTTAGCAAATACATAAAAACCATCAACGGGAAGATGAGCAAAGATATCAAGCGCGTTAGCTTTACCATAACTTAAAGGATTGTCGTGATTTCCCACCACGATGACGACAGGGATGCGAGCTCGGTAGAGTTTCATAAAAGATTGCATGAGAAGTTTTTGTTGCGTAGGGCTAGGATTTGCTGTTTTGTAGGCATCACCAGCAAAAACAAAAAGATCTACGCTTTGCTCGATAGCATAATCGACGCATGTATCAAATGATTGTTTAAAATCGAGCAAGCGGGAATGAATACCCGTTTGTGGATCGATTCTACCATAATTTTCCATTCCAAAATGGATGTCTGCTGTGTGAATAAATCGGATCATAAAATTTTTAAAAATCCTGTTGTTGAGTTGCTTGTACTGTTTTTCGAGCGCCGGTAAACGTTGATTCTGTCTTTTCTTGGGTAATCTGGCTATCAATTAAGGAAAACGATTGCAAGATTGTTTGTTTTGTTATCGTTGATCTCGTGATGATCATGTGAGACGGAATCGAGCATTGCTCTTCTATGATACTATCTTCAATGTGGCTGTAAGCACCGATGGTTGTTCCAGATTTAATGGTAGTTTTTCCAAGAAGTAAAGCCCCAGATCCAATATAACATCCTGGTTCAATATGAACAGTTTCATCGATCAAAACATTTAAAGTATTTGCAAATCGTACACCACGATCCATCCAATGAAGCATTAGTTGAGAGCGTTTGATGTGCTCAATAGCCCAAAGATCTGCAAGCGTATCAACGCTTCGAACAATATCAAAAGAGACGGGTGTTGTAATAACCTTGCATTGATGATCACTTGCGATTTTAATTAATTCCGGTAAATAAAATTCGCCAGTTGTTTCATTTTTGGAAAGTTTATCAATGTGTTGATTTAAAAAAGATCGTTTTGCAATATAAATTCCTGCGCTGATACAGCATTGATCAGAATCATCACTTTCAATATTGTCAGGACCTTCTGTCACTTGAATTTTATTATTGTCAAAAGAAACGCGAGAATATTTTGTGGAATCAAGTCCCATGCTATGAGCAGTTATAAAACTAATATCTGCATCAGCTTTGATGTGCTGGCGATATAATTTGTTAATGATGTCTGGAGTGATTAAGGGGATATCTGCGTTCATTAAAAGAATGTGATCTTGTGACCAAATGTTTTTAGTAAGTTGTGTTGCATGACCAGTTCCAAGAGGCTCTTGCTGTAGCACAAATGTTATTTTGTCGTTATGCTGCTGAACTATTTTTTTAATGCGATCATGCTGAAAACCAACAACGATTATTGTGGGGATTTCTAGGGATTTGAGAAGATTGACCGGATATAAAATCATTTCCGTGCCACAAATTTTTTCAATTAATTTTGTTTTTCCTGTTTGAAATCGTTCTGATATTCCACCAGCAAGGATAATTGCTTGCAAATTTTCTAACATGAGATCTCCTTTGTGTACCTTTATAATCTTTATGTAAGTTTTGTCATCGAAACTGTTTTCATCGAGAAATATATTAAATTGTAGTATAAGTTTAAATATAGAATCATGACAATCTATTTTTTAATTTATAAAAACAATATTCTTTTTGGTTTTTCAACAAAAAGAGTTTTGAAAAAGCTCAAAATGATTTAAAATAGAAGTAACAATTTTCTGTTTCAAAAAATGTTTTGTATCTAAGGATAAAAAGTGATCGTAGCAACAAGTTTTCGGCGTTTTTTTAAAATCAAATTTCTTTTGGTTTTAACTATATATCAAAGTAATTATTCTATGGTCTGGGATAATAGGTACTTCCCATGGTTCGATCAATTATATACTGGTTCTGACAGTCGACATTCAAATCTAGATGTTCAAGGTTTTTTTGTAACAGGCGGTGACGCGTTTCGTCATCAGTCTCGTGCATCTAAAGACGAGCAAATTATTTCATATCCAGAATTATGGGGTCAGCTGCAGCTAGCAGAAGTTGGTAATTCGATGGTTGCCGTCGGTTTAACAAACCCAATTCCTGCAGATTGGCTATGGCTTGCTGATTTTGATGTTAATATGCCTTCATCGCTTGAAGGTCAAGGTATCGCTCTTTCTGGTTATGCATCTTTAACAGATCATATTGGAATTGGTGCATCAGCATTTGTGATGAATTTGAATTCAATGGTTTCTCTTGTTCCTACCGATGAAACGATTACAAAATTAAACTTAAAGACTCCTGGTAACCAGGCTTTATTTACGCAAACGATTCAACAAATGTATCAAGAGCTAGGAATTACGAGTACGACTTTCAATGAAGTTGGTGTTGGCGATGTTGTAGTATATTTAAATATTTATGATGTACATGAATATCGATTTAAATTTAGAAAAATAGATTGGGGTATGTATCTTGGGCTTATTATTCCAAGTGGAACTCAAGAAAATACAGCCAACATAGCATCGATTCCTTTCGGTGGTCCGTACGGATCATCATGGGGTTGGTTCTTTGCTCCACGTGCTGAATTTGAATTGAGAGAAGATTTAAAGTTTGGAATTCAAGGTCGATTCACACAGCGATTAAATAAATGCTTTATTGGAAGAATTCCTGTTGGAAATGAACAACCTTTATTTGCGCCTGTGATTGGTTCTATCGGTGTTAATTTCGATCCAACACTCAGCATATCTGCTTATTTTGTTTTTGAAGATTTGCGTGCAGGATTTGGCGCGCAAGCAAAATATACATTATCTTTCCATGATCATGATACCTTTAAAGCCCAATTCAAAAATTCAACATTAACACCAAAGTTGAAAAGTATGAATTACTATTCAGGTTGGACTCAAGAATACGCAACTATTCGATTATTTTATGACATAGGGCACGATAAGACGTGGGAGTATCGTCCAATTGTGTATTTTACATGGGATATTCCAATGAATCATTTGGGAGGAAGGGGTTTTGCTAAGACAAATAGAGTGTCCATTGGCTGTAACTTTAATTTTTAATAACTTTAATTTTAAATAAGAGACTTAGATGATCAAAACAATGTTCAAAAACTTTTTGCCTGCGCGTAAATGGGTAAGTTTGTTTTCAAATGATATCGCAATTGATTTAGGAACAGCAAATACGCTTGTGTATGTTCGCAATAAAGGAATCGTTCTTGATGAACCGTCTGTCGTAGCTATTAAAAATAGTACGAAAAAAGTTCTTGCTGCGGGAAAAGCTGCAAAAGAAATGCTTGGAAAAACTCCAGAAAGCATAACCGCATGTCGTCCGATACGTGATGGAGTTATTGCTGATTTTGAATTAACCGAAGCAATGCTTCGTTATTTTATTCGAAAAGTTCACAATAATCGTCGCACGCTTGTAGCACCCCGTATGATTATTGCAGTACCATCTGGAATTACCCAAGTTGAACGTCGTGCAGTTATTGACTCGGCAAAACAAGCTGGGGCACGCGATAAACCTATGACAATTATTGAACCAATGGCAGCAGCAATCGGAGCAGGTCTTCAGATTCATGAGCCGTTTTGCAGCATGGTTGTTGATATTGGTGGAGGAACTACAGAAGTTGCAGTTATCACTTTGAGTGGTGCTGTATTTTGTAGATCAATTCGTGTTGGCGGGGACGCAATGGACCGCGCGATTGTTGCCTATATCAAAAGAAAATACAATTTGCTCATCGGTGAACGCACTGGTGAAGTTATTAAAATGGAAATTGGCACAGTAATGCTTGGTAGCGAATCAAAAACGCTTTCTGTTAAAGGTCGTGACTTAGTAACTGGCGTACCAAAAACAATTACGCTCACTGACGGTGAAGTAAATGAAGCATTACTTGAAACAATTTCAAACATTGTTGACGTTGTTCGTATTGCACTTGAAAACACACCACCAGAATTATCTTCAGATTTGGTTGATCGTGGTATTGTAATGGCTGGAGGAGGTTCGCTTCTTCGTGGTTTGGATAAATTGCTTGCAAAAGAAACAGGAATTCCTGTGCGCATAGCAAAAAATCCATTACTGTGTGTGGTTGAAGGTGCTGGAAAAGTACTTGAGCAGCTTGAATTTTTCAAAGATGCGTTAATCGATTAATACTATGAATTACAATAAACCACGCCTCCAAGGTATTGAATTAAAGAAGAGATATGGCCAGCATTTTTTAGTAGATCGAACGTATGTCGATCGAATGATTTCTGCTGTGCATTTGGATAATACTATTTCTGTTATGGAAATTGGATGCGGAGAAGGAATTTTGACGGGAGCAATCCTTGAAGGTCCGTGCAAACAATTGAAAGTTTTTGAAATTGATGGGCAATGGGCTGAGCATGTACAAAATAAGTACGGTTCAGATATCCGGCTGCATGTGATTGAAAATAACATTTTAGATGTTTCATGGGACATGCTCTTGCCTGAAGCACCTTGGGTTCTTTTAGCAAATCTTCCGTATCAAATAACGTTTCCAATTTTGTATTTACTACAAAAAAATAGAGAAATGTTTTTGGAAGGTGTGATTATGATTCAAGAAGAAGTTGCGCAAAAAATTGTGAAAACTTCTGGACGCGGTCATGGCTATTCTTCTTTGTATTTTCAACATTATTTTGATTGGAAGTTAATGGATAAAATTGCTCCTGACGCTTTTTATCCAGCGCCCAACGTTTTTTCTCGATTATTGTATTTTAAACCCAAAAAAGTTGTTCAAGTTATTGAACGCGAAGAAGAATTTTGGAAGTTTATTAAATTGTGTTTTGTGCAACCGCGTAGAACATTTCGCAATAATCTAGCTCAATCACATTTTGATATAGAAAAATTGGATGAGCAAACATTGAAAAAACGATCTGAGCAACTTTCAATGGAAGAGTTTTTACAAATTTGGCAGCTATTGATTGCTTAACTAATTTAATTTTTTATAGGCTCGAGTTCAGTAATTGAATTCGGGCCTATTTTTTTATGAAAAAGATAATTTTTTAAAGGAGAAGTTCAGTGAAGAAAATATTATTAAGTTTTGTGGCTATTTTTAACTGTCTTTCAGTTGAAGCAATTAACATTAAATTGTTGAAAGGTACACATACTATTGTGCCAGCAGATTATAGTCCGGTAATGGGATTGTCATTTTTGGAATGGGGTATTGCAGAGCAGTGGTACAAGCTGAGTGCAAGAATGCAAACAGCAGAATTGAAAGAAGTTTTAGATAAAAATCCTGAAGCAGTATCTGATAATCCTGAATTAGCAAAGTTTGCGCAAGAAATGGGAAAAAATAGTGCAACAGAAAATTTAATTATGTCGATGTTTCATATAGCTGGTGGAACATTTAACGTGACCAATGCTGATGGTAACCCAGTAAAATACGTCGAGCCAGAGCATATTGGAAAAATTTTACAAGTTGTACAGAAATGGAAAGAAGCCTCTGCAGATCCAGAAAAAATGGCTGCATTAAAGCAGGAAGCATCTTTAAAAAAAACTGATCATGAAGCAAAGAAAAGTATGTTGGACAAAGAGATTCAAGTGTTGAACTCTCAAATCACAAAGGCAAAAACAGCAGCAAAAGCTGCCAAAGGTGCAGATGTTCAGGTAGTAAAAAGTAACCTGCAAGAATTACAGTCTGAGTTAAAACTAAAAGATGCAGAATTGGAACGACATAAAACTTTGTCGAAAAAATTAGTAGATCCTGCATTAAGAGATTTTGCAGGCAGTAGTTTGCAGCAGGAATTAAATGATGTATGCATGAGTTTTAAATTAAAAAATGGATCAAGCCAGCAGTTGTTTCAGGAAAAAGATTGGAAGCCATTTGTTAGTTCTTTGGCGGGATCAATTCAAGAAACTATGGGAGCTCATCGATTGTATGCAGAAAATACTCCAGAAGGGATTTTGCTCGGCTTTATGCTTAAAAAATCAAATACTCGACAAGATTTGCTGGATTATTTTAAGGGATTTTTGAGAGATGAAAAGTTTTTAGAAAGAAAAGATGAAATGGCTGCTTTACTTCAAAAGCCAGAATATAGTACTGAAGAGATATCTCAGATTCTTGCAGCAAAAACTAATGCTTCAGATTTTGATCAGTTGGCAGATTTATTATCAGTTTATACGTACCATGAAAATTATGGATCTGCTTTTCCTAAAGTAACACAAAATAAAGGCGTTGATTATAAGGGTATATCATTTCAAGATTGTATGGATACTACGATCCGTATGCTGGCAAATATAGTAACGTATAAACCTTCTGAGGGTAAGGTTGGAGTGTCGCCAGAAGGACTTAGTTTAAATCCAAGTTTTAAAGAATTTTACGGGTCAGAAAATGGACTTTGCGGGCAGTCTTCAGAAGTTGGTAATAGTAAAGTACATCAAGCATGGACTCAAGTTATAGAAAATGTTCCTGGATGTAGTTATAACCGCATTGGCGATGGACAAGGAAATAATTTTTCCTCAGAAGTAAGAAACTTTTGTGATGGAGTAATACCTGTTGATGTAGCTCCTGAGGGTCTACCAACACATGAGCTTGAGATTGACGGTAAAAAATATCAATTGCCAATTCAAAAGGTAGGCGATCGAACTTACTGGTTAGTGCCAAAAAATTCAGGCCTTGTTTGTGCAGAGATGATGCCAAATGCATCAAACGTACTCGTAACCATGAATCATATTTTTGACTTAAAATTATTTGATAATCAGACGGATATTTTTGATCCAAAATTTGCATCAACCTATTTTAAACAAATGTGTGAAAAATTAGGATGGGAGCCGCAAGTAAGTCTTGAAGCATTAGACGGTAAACAATCAATTGAAATTCCAATAAAAACAAAGGCAGGAATTTTTACAATACATTTGCATGATAAAGCTCATGGATATGTTTCAATAAAAGATGCAGCAAAATTGAATATTAATCTTGAAGTACCTGAAGCGACAAGTCAGGCAACTGTTGCAGCAATAGTTGGAACAAGACTAAAAAAAATGGACCAATTGTCACAAGAGTTACGAGCAGCGTGTTTATACAAAGACGTATCAGTTTTAAACATTGATCGGCGATATGATGCTTTTAGCACGATACTTGGATCTCAAACAATTTTAACGGATGCAGAAGAAAGTTATGTTCGGTCTTTGATCAGGAGTTTTTGTTTTGTTGAGGATCAAACATACTTAGAACGCTTAGTTATAATTTTTGGATCTAATTTAAAAGAAGCGGGTTTAGGTGATTTTATTGTAGGAGCTTTACAACTACATGATGCTAAATATAAAGGTAAAGTTCTTCTAATGTCATTGGTGAAATTGATTGAACATAAATTAATAACAGTAGAGCAAGGATTGTCTTTGATTGAAAAAGAGATGAGTGATCCAAGTGATGGTGTTCGATCTAAAGCTATGCTAGTAATTAAGAGTTTAATAGATAATAACTTAATAACAGTAGAGAAAGGATTGCCTTTGGTTAAAAAAGGGATGAGTGATTCAAGTGATCATGTTCGATCTACTGTTATGGCAGTAATTAAGAGTTTAATAGATAATAAATTAATAACAGTAGAGCAAGGATTGCCTTTGATTGAAAAAGGGATGAGTGATTTAAATCAATCTGTTCGATCTGATGCTATGTCAGCAATTAAGAGTTTAATATATAACAAATTAATAGCAGTGGATCAAGTAGCACAGCTGCTGCCATTGATTGAAAAAGGAATGAGTGATTCAGGTCAATATGATCTATCTAATGCTATGTCAGTAATTACAAATTTAATAAATAACAATTTAATAAAGTCAGATAAAGTATCGCAGCTGCTGCCATTGCTTAAAAAAGTGATGAATGATTTAAATCAATATGTTCGATCTGATGTCATGTCTGCAATTAATAATTTAATATATAACAAATTAATAACAGTGGGCCAAGTACCACAGCTACTGCCATTGCTTGAAAAAGCGATGATCGATTCAGATGTTCGTATTCGGTCTAATGCTATGTCAGTAATTAAAAGTCTAATTGATAAAAATTTAATAATATCGGACCAAGTATCACAGCTACTGCCATTGATTAAAAAAGGCATGGTGGATCCTGATATTGATGTTCGAAAGGATGCTGTGTTAGTAATTATAAATTTAATAAATAAAGATTTAATAACATTGGACCAGGTGCCACAGCTACTGTCATTGATTGAAAAACGCATGGTGGATTCTGATAGCAATGTTCGAAATTATGCTGCGGCAGCAATTGAAAGTTTAGTTGATAAAAAAATGATAACTCAATCAGAAGTTGACCGTCTAACGAATTTGGCAACAGATGATTCTGATAAGCAAAGATTAGAAGAGTTAAAATTATATGCGCCAGTTTCAATTGCTGGAAAAGAAGTAGAAGCAAAAATAAAAACTAAGGTGAAATTATCGAAAAATCAAAGACGGGAAATAACTGAAAGAATGAAACAACAACGTCAGAAAGAAGTGCAGCAGGAGCAATTGCGCCAAAAAGAACAATTAGCGCGTCAAGCAGAAGAACAAAGGCAAAATACAATGCAAGAGCATGATTTTACTTCGTCCGCAGGTCCTCGTTTATAAATTTTTGATTTCTTTAATTTTATTAAAAAAGAGGCATTTTCAATTAGAAATGCCTCTTTTTTTTGAATGACTACTTATGAAATATTAGCGTCTATGAAAAAACAGTGTTAAAAAAAATAAGAAACCATTCACGGTTGCAATCGATCCTGCAATTGAAACATTAAACATATGCGCAACGATGCAACCAACCACTGCAGCGATAAGTCCAAGCAGGCAAGCGGTGATCAACATGTGCGATAATCGCTTGGTAAGAAGGTATGCTGTTGCTGGCGGAATGATCATAAAGGCAACAACTAAGATTGCTCCAGCGCATTCAAAGGCGCCTACAATGGTAATGCATGTAATCATCATGAGTCCGTAATGAATCAAGTGCGTAGGGTACCCGAGCAGAGTTGCATAATCTTTATCAAAGGTTGCGATCTTTAAAGCTGGATAAAGTGCTGCAATCGTGATGATATTAACAGCTAAAATAATAGACATAGTCCAGATTGAATAAGGTCCAACGTCATGGCCCCAGAGCGTTAAGCTGTGAAATGGAGCAAATGAAAGTTCGCCGAGCAGTACAGCATCAATGTCGATATGAATCGTGCTTGCATATAAATTAATTAAGATAATGGCGACAGAAAATAACAGTGGAAAAATAATTCCAATGACAGCATCAGGCTTGAGTCGTTTACTGTAAATGAGCAGTTCTATAAAAGCTACCATGACAATTCCTGTAATCGTTGCCCCTAGAAAAATGAAAGGGGAATGCAGGTTGCCTACTATAAAAAATGAAAGAACAATGCCGAGTAAAATAGCATGACCAAGTGCATCACTCATCAAACTTGTGCCGCGTAAAATTAAAAAAGTGCCAGGCAGGGCGCAGGATGCGGCAACGAGTAGCGCAGTTACAAGCAGTTGCAGATAAATAATATTTATCATGATGCGTGCCCCTTATGATGCTTTATTGCCCATGCAAAACCTTTGGGCGTAAGTCGCCAGAAGTTTTTTTGAGTTGATTCGATCAAGCCTTGCTTTTCAAGGTAAAGCAGTGTTGCCTTTGCAGCTTGTTTACCAATGACTTGAAGGGCTTTGACATCGTGCGGATGGTACGGATCTGTTTTGCTTTCATTAAATAGCATAAAATGTGAAAGCATTTTTAATGCATGAATTTTTTTAACTTGTGATTTTTTTGTAAGCCACTCTGTAAGTACTCCGCGTGGAGCGATCAAAATTGATAGAAAAGTAACTAGTGTTGCAATGACTACAATGGTTGGACCTGTTGGCAAGTGAACTACTGCGCTACTTAAAAGGGTTCCAGTTATTGTGGAAAAAATTGCAAAACATGAGCTTAAAAAAATCATTGTTGAAAAACTTTCCGTCCATTGACGAGCTGCTGCAGCAGGTGCTATTAAAAGTGCGCTAATGAGTATGACGCCGACAGTTTGCAGTCCGACAACAATAGTCAGCATGGTTGTCATGGTTAAAAGTAGAGATATTTTTTGCGTGGGAACGCCTATAGCTTTGCCGTACTCTGGGTTGAATAAAAAAATCTTATACTCGCTGAAAAATAGTTTTAAGCATATGAGATTTACTGCCATGACGGCTACAATCATATAAAAGTCACTGTATAAAATCGTTGAGGCATTACCGAGTAAATATTTTGCGATGCCGGCTTGATGAGCTGTTGGGTATGTTTGAATTTTGCTGAGTAGCGCGGTGCCGAGTCCAAACGAAGTTGCAAGCACGATGCCAAGCGCTGTATCTTTTTTGAGTGTTGAGTTTTGGATAATATAATTGATTGCCAGAGCTCCAATGCCGGCAGAAATAATGCCTCCGAGCATAAGCATCAAAGGGAGCTTGCTACTTGTAAGTAAAAAAATTCCAGCAATGCCTGGCAGCGTTGCGTGAGCAATCGTGTCACCAAATAAACTTTTTCTTTGAAGTAGTACAAAGCAACCCATAATTCCAGAACTGATCGCAAGAAGTCCGGTTCCGCAAAGAATTAAAAGTAGTGTTTGATCAAATTGAATCATTGACGTCATCATTAAAAAGATTAGGTGCTTGAAAAGTGAGCGCAATGTTTTCAGGCGTTAAAACTGTTTCTGTTGGTCCTAAAGCAATATGCTTTATGTTCATCAAAAACGTCCAGTCAAAATATTTTTTTACCGTAGTTATATCATGATGCACAACGATAATTGTTTTGCCTTGGTCGCGTAGTTGTTGTAAAAGTTTTAAAATAATTTGTTCTGTAACGATATCGATTCCAGCAAAAGGTTCATCTAAAATAAAGATATCAGCTTGCTGCGCGAGTGCTCGAGCAAGAAAAACGCGTTGCTGTTGCCCGCCAGAAAGTTGACTTATGTGTCGAGTGGCAAACTGCTCCATATTAACCATTTTTAAAGCTTGGTCAGCAATTTCGCGATCTTTTTGTGTAGGGCGTCTGAAGAGTGAAAGATGTCCATAGCGACCCATGAGCACTACGTCAAACACATCGGTTGGAAAAGACCAATCAACAGAACTTTTCTGAGGAACGTAAGCGATGCTGTGCGTAGCGTGATTGTACGGCTGACCAAAAATTTTTATAGAACCGGTTGTCGGTTGTATAATTCCAAGAATAGATTTAAGAAGTGTTGTTTTTCCGCTGCCATTAGGCCCGATAATGCCTAGTAATGTTCCTGTTGGAACAAAAAAATCAAGATCCCATATAACCGGTTTTTCATGGTAGGCAACCGTGAGATCTTTTACAGCAATGGCGCACTCGTCGTACTCCCGGCCTTCGCCGATAGCTTCGGCGGGCGCGGCGGGCTTGCTTGTCCGTTCCGTAGTTTTAACGGAGGCGGAATCCCGGGTATCCAGCATTAAATTGGCATTATTTTTTAAGTCGATCATGTGAAAAAACTGATTTTAAGCGAGAATAACAAACAACAATTGTAAGTATATCATGAAATATTTGAATCGGGAAATTGGCTTTGTTTTCCTACATAAGACTTACTTTTTTAGAAAAATAAGTCACTCCGTTTTTCTACGCCTAAACATTTCTGGACACTTTCTTTTGAGCCTTTCTATTAATTCTTGTTGCTGCAGAATCGTATCTTATTGCTGTAATTGTTTGAAAGCTTTTTCTTGTCTGACAGTTTCTTTTTCTTGCTGTCTGACAATTTCTTCTTCTTCTTGTCTACTAATGGCTTCTTGTCTAGCAGTTGACCGTTGTTTTATAGTTTCTAAAGTTCTAGTTAGATTTAATCTTTCCTGCTCTATTTCAGCTTTTTCTTTTCTAGTATATTCTAATAATAGCTCAGGATCGAGTGGTGTTGGTTTTTTCCACAGTAACTTTGCTTCTGAAGTTTCTATGCTTGATGATGTAAAAATAATTGAAGCATGCGTTATGCATAAACAAATTAAAAACTTTTGTATTTTTTTCATCATTGTAGCAGTCCTTTTACGATTGCGTTAACGTTTGATTGTAGCATGCCCAGATAGGTACCCTGTGGGCTATCAACAGGTCCAAGCGCATCTGAATAAAGTTCGTCGCCAATATGTACATCAAAACCAAGAGCACTGACTCCTTGCTGTAATGCTTGAATATTGCGAGATGGAACAGAAGTTTCTACAAAAATAGTTGGAATTGCATGAAGGTAAATAAACTGAATAAGATGTTGAACGTCCTTGGTGCCAGCTTCGCTTGCTGTGCTAATCCCTTGCAAGCTAATTACTTCACAATCATATGCTTTCGCAAAGTATGAGAATGCATCATGACCTGTAATTAAAATTCGTCTTTCTTGGGGAATTTTTGCAATAGCCGCTCGCGTTGAAAGGTAGATCGTATTAAGTTTTTCTAAAAAGTCTTTTTTATTTTGTTCATAAAAATCATGATGCTCTGGATTATTTTCTTGCAGTACGCATGTGATTGTTTCAACGGCGCAACTCCATAACCGAGGATCAAACCAAACATGGGGGTCTGTAAACTCTGCATGCTCTGTGGATTTAATTAAAAGATGTTGTGGCATATCTTGGCAGACGGCAACTGTTTTTTTAATGGTAGCCATTTTGGCAAAAAGGTCGCCCATGCGAGCTTCCAGGTGCAGTCCATTGTAAAAAATAATATGAGCTTGAGAAATTTTATACACATCTTGCTCAATTGGTTTATACAAATGAGGATCAACACCTGGTCCCATTAAAACTTCAAGATCTACTGTGTCGCCTGCTATCTGTTTGATTGCATCACCAATGATGGTTGTCGTGCATACAACAAGAGGCTTGGACGAATTTTTCGGAGCTTTGTCAGTGACGAAAATCCAAAACAAAGCCACAGTAAAAATGAATATAAGCGAGAGTGTTACAGCGAGATGTTTAAATTGCATTATTATTAATTAAATCGATTTTTAAAATATTCGATGATGTCATCGCTTTCCAGCATTGTTACTGATCGTTGTTCATCGTGCAGAAAAGGAACTTGGCTGCCGCCACTTAATTTTACAAGTTCATCATACTTTTCATTTGCATCAACTATAATTACGTCATCATAGTGTTTTATTTTTTTTAAAAACTTAATCACTTTGTGACAGTAACCACAATTTTTAGTGGTGTATAGTTTAATAGATTTTTTTGATGGCGCAGCTTTTAGTTCAAGAGTTGATGCTAAAAATAGACCACAGATAAGTGTTGCAAAAAATAATGTTTTCTTCATAAAACTCCTTGTTTTGGTGATTGGTTATTACTGCTGTTTACCGTACCACGGCAATTTTTAGAGGTCAAGCAGCGGCAGGAAGGTGCCCTTTGTAAGCACAATCATGTATGTTCATATTAAAAGAAGCGGGCAATTGTAGTTTCTTTTTTTGTTCAAGCATGAACAATCGTCTAATTTCTTTCCATTCATATTCAGCAATGTTTATAGCTCCATACACCTTTTGATTGTAGATATTAATGTTGTAATCATCAGGAACAAACTTTGAAGCATGGTGCGTCATATGTTTTAATAATGCTGTATCTATAAAAGGAAACTTTGCTCTAAAATGTTTTTTGTAGGTGTGGTATGGCATTAATTCAATCGTATTGAATTGGGGTTTGATATGAGCAACGAGATCGTGTGGCGTATCTGGGTTTATTTGAATATATTTTAAGAAAATAGGTAAAAACGTTAAAACTGGCAGTGGTTGAAGTGGAAATGTTGTTCGATATGTTAAAATAGTCCAACCCATAAACCATAATTCAAAATGTCCTGGATCGTAATTAAGCTCTTTGAAACACTTTTTGAGAACTTTTGGATCTTGCGGCAAAGTATCAAAAATATCTTTATTTGACTTCGGTTCATATTCAGTAATTTTAATCCTGACCTGGGTTAGTTTTTCAGGCAACGTAAAATTACGGCGCCTTGAAAATTTTTTTCGTGAAAAAAATCTTTTAAACGAAAAGAAATCAAGCGTTTGAACGTGATCTGCTCGAGAATAAAAATTATAAACCTTTTTGAAAATTGAACTGTTGATTAAGTAATCAGTTTCAACTTGGATAGGTGTTCCAATTAATAATAACTCGTCAATGCTAAATTGTTTCGATATTGGTTTGGTTGTATGTAGTGCGCCAAGCTGAAGCGCAAGGTTACCACCATGGCTATAACCGATGAGTCTTATTTTTGGTTGATGACCTTCGTTTCTAAGTTTTTTAATTAATGCTTCAAGGTCTTGATGTAAAAACGCTGATTCAAGATATCGAAGTTTGTTACTGACTAGTCCGCTCCAACCAAACGTATAATATTGATTAGAAGGCTGGTTTCCTGCCTGCTTTGAAACTTCTTCAAATGAGGCAGCAAGGATAGGAGCTGCGGCATTGTTGTGCGGATGATCAATGTCAATTCTATGCAAGCCGAGTCCAGCTATTGCTTGGTTTTTGTAAAAGAATGGATCCCGACGATTAATTTCAGTCGATCGATAGTACACTGACTCTTCGATTGAATCAGTAAGCATTTTTATAATGTTTCGTAGGTTAAGATGCGGGCGTAGTGAAAATGATCCATGAATAAATACGGTGACCCAAAGATCTTTGCTGTCAGTTGCCTTTTCACCTTCTGATGTGTTGATGCTGTGCTGGCTAGCTAGTAATAATAAAATAAACAATTTTGCATTATTCATATTATACCTGTTTTTAGAAGGGTCTTTACGATAATTATTTTTACTAAACATACCTTAACCATACTTGGCTATCGCTTAAAATTTAAAGAGATAGTTGTTTTTTTGTCCAAACGATAACGTACGCACAGATATAACCACCTAAAGAGAGAGCTAACGGAATAACATCTTTCATGATCAAACTCATTGGATAATATTGCACTCCAATAAGTCCTGCAACTCCAAATAGTACAGAGGTCCAAGCCGCTTGCTTGTACAATGATGTTGCAAAATATGCGATCACAGTTGGCACAAAAAGACAGATAACAGAAACTCGATAACTATTTTCTAAGATATATAAAATATCTCCACTCGTATAAAAAGACGCTGTGAGGGCACTGATTCCAATTAAAAACGAAATAAATCTGGTTGTTGTTAATTTGTGATTTTCAAGCGGTAAAAAGTTGCCAAAGTCCTGCACAACGTTGGAGCTGATGGCACACAAAAGAGAGCTTGCTGTTGAAGTGATTGCTGCCATGATACCACACATTGCAAGCATGAAAACGGTTTTACTTGATATGAAAAAAAGGGCGGCAACAAGAGGGCTTCCACCTTCTGGAATTATGACATGTTTTATTTTAGCCAGTATTCCAAAAAATATTGGAATGATGGAAAAAACTATTAAAAATATACCGGCAAGAAAAGCAGAGATGGTTGCTGTAGCACGTGTTTTAGCAGCAAATAATTTTTGAGCCAAATCTTGTTCGATTAAAGCAAAAAGAGTTGGGATAAAAAGTATTGGCAAAAAGCTCCATAAGTCAGGCTTAACGTCATAGAAATAATCTTGAATGAGAGCAAGCCTTGGCAGATTTGTCATAGTTGATGCTGCAGAGCCTAAAGATAAAAATGAAAATGAAAAAACACCTGAAATGAAAAGTACTTGTGCGACATCAACAATCACAATTGAATGCAGACCACCAAGCATGCTGTAAAAAATAAGAAACATCCAGCAGCTGATCAATACATAAGGGTCTGTAATTTTAAGTCCGAGGAATAATGATTTTGATGCCACAATTTGGGCTAACAAAATACCCCATAAACTTACGACAGAAAGCGCTGAAGCAATCAATTTTAAATAGTATGAGCCATAAATAGTTTCAAAAATTTCGGCAGTCGTGTTGACATTTAAAGCTCGCATGCGCGAAGCCAGACCAAGTCCTAAAATAATAAAACCAAGGCTCATGCCTATGGAATAGAGCAGTCCCCAAAAACCAACGTGATATGCTCGGTACGCAGTTCCCAGGATCATGCCGCTGCCAAGCTGGCTTGCGATGAGAGCAAAAGTTAACTTGATAACGCCAAGGTTTCTATCAGCTAAAAAATAGTTTTGAAGAGTTCTAACGCCACGCGCAGACCATATGCCTAAAGCAAGATAAAAAAGAGCTAGGCCAATCAGGATAGAAAAAAATAAATTTTGATCAATAATCATATTCATTACTTTTGGTTAATAGGTTTTAATAATTAAATTTTTTAGAGCTTAAGCAACGCTTCAATGTCTAAATCATCATACATTTCAATAATGTGATCTGCATGAGCAATCGCATTGCGATCGAGACCAGTATTGATGCCAATGCAAAACATACCAGCAGCTTTTGCCGCAGTAATTCCATGAGCTGAATCTTCGATAGCAAGGCAATCTTTTGGATCTATGTTGAGCTGTGCTGCTGCATGAAGATAAATATCAGGAAATGGTTTGTACATTCTATTGACGATGTCGATTGAATAAATATGATGCTTAAAAAATTGATCGAGAGGTACATGTTTTAAAATTCTATCAACAGATCGTTGATTAGCATTTGTTGCAATTGCTGTTTTGAGACCTAAAGTTTGCAATTTATTATGAAAGCGATCAAAGCCTTCGATAAGCTGTGCTTCTTTTGAAAATCTTCCAAATGCGAGACGTTCTTTTTCAGCTATAAGTTCTTCGATTGATTCTTTAGTGTTAAAGGTTTCTTTGATGAAAGCGCATGTCGCATACAAAGAAGCTCCTTTCATCATGGGCATAACAATTTGGCATTCTTTGTCGCTTAAATTCCCTTTGGCTTTCAGTAGTTGCTTCGTTGTTTCTTCCCACACACTTTCTGTGGTTATAATGGTGCCATCCATATCAAAAATCATTGCTTTATATTTCACTTCTAATCCTTTCTTGTTACGTCTAAGTCTTGCTCAGATATTTCGCATCAAATTGGTAATTTGTGTTACTGTACAATGGGTATAGATCATAGTACAATTATGATAAGAAATAGATTATCATAAAAATAAGTAAAGCTTTATGAAAAAAAATCTAAAAATTTTTCCAGTCTTTTTTTTAACTCTTTGTGCTCGACTTGTACCATTTAATTGGATTATCGGATCAGTTCACGCAACCTTTTCTTTGTCCTCCATGGTTGCTCCGGTTATCGCTCAACATTATGGTCTAAGTTGGGTATCTTTATTTTTTCTATCGACAAGTATATTTTCAACAGCATCACTTTTATTGTTTTTAGTTCATAGAACACCACTTTTTTTTGCAAGCAGAGCCTTTCAAAAGCGTGAGGTTATAACGTCAATAGTTGTGCCAGCGATAAGCATGATTCTGTTTGTAGGTCATGACGTTGGACGAGTTGCATGGTGTTACAGCTTGTACTGGCTAATTCCCATGGCTCTTTATTTTTTGAAAGACTCGAAATACAGTCGTGCTTTGAGCGCATCATTTGTTGCTCATGGCGTTGGTTCGGTTGTTTGGTTGTACACCCATGCCATACCTGCACCGATTTGGATTGGTTTAATACCGGTTGTTTTGTGTGAACGATTGCTGATTGCAGGCGGAATCGTTACTTTTGACAGCGCTGTGACTTGCTTTAAACAATTTAATTTTAAAAATTGGTTTACGATTTCTCGATTGCAGGGTGAAGTATGATTTCTCATCTTGGTTTGATTATGGATGGAAATCGTCGCTGGGCAAAAAAACAAGGGATGTTTCCTTGGTTAGGGCATAGACAGGGTGCAAAAACTATTGAAATGGTTATCAACTACTGTATTGAGCAAAAAATTTCTTATCTTTCTTTGTACACTTTTTCTCTTGAAAATTTTAAACGGTCGCAAACTGAAATTTCATATCTTTTTGCTTTGATTGACGAGTCGCAATCACGCATTGAAGAATTTGTAAAATTGGGAGTTAGGGTTAGGTTTGTTGGAGATATTTCCTCTTTGCCTGATCAAACGAAAAACGTTTGTTTAAAAATAGAAGCTGCAACACAAGCATGCACAGTCCTGCAATGTAATTTTTTGATGTGTTATGGCGGACAGCAAGAGATTTTAGCTGCTGTGCAACGGTTGATACAAGACAAGGTAGAAACTGTAACGATTGATAATTTTAAAAAATATTTATGGCTTGGTGATATTCCAGATCCTGAAGTTATTATTCGGACTGGCGGAGTGCGTCGCTTAAGTAACTTTTTATCGTTTCAGTCAGCATATGCAGAAATTAATTTTTTAGATTGTTTATGGCCAGATTTGACCAAGGAACTATTGCATCAAACTCTTGAGCAAGCGGTTCAAGCAAAGAAAAACTTCGGATCTTAATTTACTTCTAATTGAATAATTGCATTTTCTTGCAAGCTCATGATAGAGCCAGCTAGTGGCTTTTGAGAAACAATAATTAAATCTTGTTTGTATGGCGATGATAGTTTTTGATTTTTATGAAAAACTTGAACGTTTAAATTGTGATTTTTCAAAAATTCTACAACCTGCAGCAGATCTTTTGAAACCAAGTCAGGCATAATATATTTATTGGTCTTGTCTTGAGCGGTATAAGCAATAATTTTTTTATCAACAATTGGCTGGCCTGATTGTGGAATTTGTCCAATGCAGCTTCCCTTTGGAGCGTTGCATTGTAGCCCATACGTCTTAAGCTTTACATTAGTTTCTTTTTTTATGAGCTCTATTGTTTCTTGCGATTTTCCTAAAAACTCGGGAGCAAGTGCTGATTGGGGTAATTTTGTAATCACTACAAAAATTGATTGGTGCGATTTTATTAAGCGACCAGGGGATGGCTTTTGACTAATAATTGTCCCCGGGGTTGCTCCTGGACAATCTTTTTCAGCGATAAGCTGAATAGTAATGTGATACGGAGACGTTTGCTCAACAGCTTGGTGAAGTGATAATCCAATGAGCTGGGGAGTGTTGTATGTTTTATTGCCAATGAGCAGGTTGCATAACACGTAGCCTAGAAAAAAGCATATGAACGGAGCGAGAGGCAGGAGATATTTTTGAAATTGACTGAAATGCTGTAAAAATTTCATCTAACGATCTTTTCTTAAAGAGAGTGATATAAAAAAACATGGCAGACAATAAGCCGGATTCTGTGCTGCAAATTGCTTTGCAGTGGCAACCATTTATCTATGCGACATACCCGTAAGTACGGTATCAAGCGACCTGCTTACATACTTTGTCTTGCTCCTGGTGGGGTTTGCCTATACTAATGCATTACTACATTAATCCGTGTGCTCTTACCACACATTTTCACCCTTACTCTCAATCTTTCAATTGAAAGCGGTTATTTTCTGTGGCACTTTCCGTAAATTATTTCTAACTTCCCTTAGTTAAACTTGGGGGTTTTTCAACCCTTTGGGTCTCCTAAGGCACCATGCTTGAAGGGAGTCCGGACTTTCCTCTCGTAAGTAAACTTACAAGCGATTGCCTAGTCTGCCAATTCTTTTATATTTTTGAGTTATTAGTAGTGTAGCACAAGAGATGTCGAAATCAAAGGGGTTACCTATCTGTTAAAGTCAAAAATATCGATTCAATAAATCGTTTGCTAAGGGGCTGTTTTTTTATACTTTGTCTGTTTTCTTGACAAAGGGGTCCTCTTTGATAATATGGCTACGATCAAGACCCAGAGAGTAAATTCAAAGAAATTTCTAATAGTTTTTTAAAAGGAAACACATGAAAAAATTAGTACTTTTAGTTTCACTTGTAGCAATGAGCTCAGCAGTTTTGCCTTCTGAAGCGAAACCATCAAGATTTGCATTGCCTTCTTGCCCAGCTTTCATCAAAAATGCACCATCTAGCTTAGACGCAGTAATCAGAAACAATCCATACTACGCTATGGTTTTTGCAGCAGTTGCTGCTGTTGTTGCAACTAAAGCAGTAGATGCTTACATTGCAAACCAAGAATTAGACGAAGAATACGATTTCTAAATCATATTGAAAAATTGAATTAAAAAAGCCGTAAGAAATTACGGCTTTTTTGTTTTATAAGGACAAAAACTTTTTTCATGCTGGATCCCCGATCAAGTCGGGGATGACGAGTGGTAATTGAGGCTTTTTTGTTGGCTTGCCTCGGCGAAGCTGGAAGCGAAGCCTGGGTCTTTAATCGTGAAATGGCTGATTTGCAATGCGCCATATAGCGACAAATATGCAGCAATTTACGATCGTTGCCCAAAGTAGGGCAAGTGGATGCAGTGGGTATTTTAAAAATATAAAAAATATAACCATGTAAAAAAGTTCATATGAAAAAATAAGAAAGCATGGGCCAGCGACTTTATTGTACAAATCTTTTTTTGTTTTAAGCAGGAACCATGACAAAGGAATTAAAAAAATGAAGGTTAATCCTGCCATGCCCGTGTACATAAAAGTTAGGCAGTCAAGGAAAAACAACAAAGCAGCAAGGGTTACTATGGAAGCATTGGTAAACAATATGTATGCGTAAGCGATAAGCAGTGGTTGCACGATAGGGCTGTGCTCAAAGCGCAAAAGACACAATTGCAGACAAAAAAGGGTAATGAGTGCGAGTGATTTAATAAAAATTTTAAAATAAAGTTTCATTTAATAAAATCTTTTCTAGCAGCCATAATTTCGAAATCAAATAAATATATGTTATAGTAAAACATATTTATCTTAAATTTAAAAATATTGCTATTCATGCGTACTTTTCTTTCAAAAATAATTTTCACATTATTCTTTTTAGCTGTTTTCTTTTTGGGATTCGGCTGTTTTTTTCTCCATAATCATACGGTTGATTTTTCTGCGTTGCAACAAGATATGCGGGGTAAACCTTCTATTCTTTTGGATGAGCAGGGACATGAGTGGGGACGGTTTCAATCTGATAAGCGGAAATATGTTTTACTCGAAACAATGCCTGAGCATTTGATACAAGCTTTCTTGGTTACTGAAGATAGAGACTTTTTCCAACATCCTGGAATTTCATTTCGCGGAATTTTACGTTCAATTCTTGTAAATTTATATCGAGGAAAAAAAGTACAGGGTGCAAGCACCATTACCCAGCAGCTCGTAAAGTTGCTTTTTTTTCACTCAGATAAGACTTTTAGCAGAAAAATTAAAGAACAACTTTATGCTATTTTGGTTGAACGTCAATGGAGCAAAGAACAGATTTTAGAAGCGTATTTAAATAATGTTTATTTTGGTTATGGAATTTATGGAGTGCAGGCAGCAGCACAACGATTTTGGGATAAAAATATTGCCGATGTAACGATAGAGCAAGCTGCAACACTTGCAAGTATCATGCGTTCGCCACGGTTTTATTCACCAATACATGCACCAACTGCAGTAACCAAACGCCGCAATATGATTTTGCGCATGATGCAAGATTTTAAAATGATCAATGCGGGCCAATACCAACAATCGATTGCTCAAGATTTAAACGTAAAAGATCCAGAAAGCAATGTCATTGCTCCGCATTTAAAAGAAACTATACGAATATTTCTTGAAGATTTAGTTGGTAAAGAAATGCTTTATAGTGGTGGGCTCACTATTGCAACAACGCTCAATATCGAAATGCAGAAATCGTGTCAAAAAGCATTTACTAACCACATACAATTTTTAAAGCAGACTCTGCATAAAGATGTTGATGGAGGACTTGTTTCAATTGACTCTGCAACAGGAGAAATACGAACAATGATCGGTGGTTTTGACTTTCAACAATCGAAATTTAATCGTGCAATGCAGGCACATCGACAAATGGGGTCTGTGTTCAAAGTGTTTGTGTACGGGGCAGCGCTTGAAAAAGGGTTACATTTTTCTGATGTTGAGATTGATGAACCGATTGAGTTGATGCAGGCAGCGACACTTTGGCGTCCTCAAAATCATGACAAAAAATTTCGTGGTTCTATGACCAGGGCCTATGCATTATCTCATTCCAACAATACGGTAACAGTTAAAACGTTGCTGCAGACTGGCGTCTCAAACGTTATTGATCTTGCAAAAAGGTGTCATATTACTGCTCCTATGCCACCGTATCCGTCGCTAGCTTTAGGGTGTGTTGATGTAACGGTCATGGAAGTGGTTGGATCTTTTAACGTGATGGTCAATCATGGAAAATATGTGCAGCCACATTTTTTACGTTGGGTGAAAAACAGTATGGGCAAAAAAATATATAAAAGCTCAGTGGTAAAACAGCAAGTTTTGGATCCTAAGGTTGCGTCTCAGGTTGCTCGAGTATTGACGTTTGGTATCGAGCGGTTAAAAAAAGTCATGGGGGTAAAGTGGTTTGGCGGACAAGCTCTGGGTAAATCTGGAACGATCAATGATTCACGAACCTGTTGGTTTTGTGGAGCAACGCCAGAATTAACAACGGCAATTTATACTGGCTGTGATGATAACCAATCGCTGGGACAAAATATATACGGTTCGAAAACAGCTTTTCCTATTTGGTTCCGATTCCATGATGGGGTTGAGGCAAGCAGAGATGAACAAAAGAAAATTGAAAAAAAGAAAACAGAATTCTATTATGATCCTGGACTTCATGAAGTTGCAATCGATTGGAAAACTGGACAATGGACTACCGATAAAAACAATCCTGACGTAGTTTTGTTGTTAGAGTAGACTTGAATTAGGAAATTCTTAATGATTTATAAAATCCTCACCCCGTCGTTCGTCCCGAGTGATTTCGAAGAAATTGTATCGAGGGATAAGGTAAAAGAGAATTGAAGCAAGAAAAAATTTTGATTTTCATATATCCCTCGATACATTTTGCTAAGGCAAAACACTCGGGACGAACGACGGTGGGATGAAAGCTTCTGTAGGTTTGGTTAGGACAAGCAGATTTGTTTTCAATTTATTTTCTGATTGAGCTAGAGTAAAAATTAAAAAAAGGAAAAGTATGTATAATAAGCGATCTCTTGTCTTCTCTCTCTGTTTTATACCATGTATGCTGCGCGCTGAAAGCTTTGTAGATACGTTTAAGGGTATTGGAAGTGCCATAGAAAACTTTCCTCTGTTTAAGGCTTCTATGTGGGAAGGAATGGGTAAAGCTTTTGGAGCGCCACCAACGGGTTATGTGTATAGTTTTTCGGTGTACAATGATTCACCATTGCCTGTGTACATCGGCATGCAAAGACTGGTTTCAATCATGGGTGGTACTTTTCCTAGAGCGCAAGGATGGAGTTGGGTTCCAAGCAAAGAGGGCATTGCTCCATTTGGTATCTATAAAACGCCTGCACCTGTAGATTATTATTTCGAACTTTTTATTAAATCTTCTAATTCTGAACCTTCAAATCATATGCCCTATCAGATGTCTTCTGATGTTTTGTACTTGCAAGACGCAATTCAATTACAAGAAAAAAATTCAACCACCATGAATTATTTCCGTACGTACATGGGTAAAGAGTTACAGGGTGGGAAATATGTTCATGCGTTGAAAGCAGAATATTTGGGTGGATATACTCCACAAGCTGCAGGATCTAAAACTGATCCAGGAGTGAAATTAAGCTCAAATCTTTCATCGTTAACGCTACGAAATAGTACCGATCAAGATTATTATGTTGGTTACATCAATCAAGCCAATGCAACAACCATGACTTCTACGACGTGTCAATTTTTTGCTCTTGTTGCAAAAGACTCATTTGCTCTTTACAATGCGGCTCCTGAGTCGTCACTTATCCCTGGAACCATAGGACTTTTTGACGTTACAACAAAGCAATTATTAAAAACGTATAATTTGCCCGTACAGATCTTTGATGGAAAGACCTATGTCTTAGAAATGTATCAAGATGCTGGTGGACCACTCAGTATGGATATGCAGGGAATAATGCCCGGAAATTATGATGTAGCAATGGGGCGAGTTTGTGACATTACGCCAATATCGTGCGTATTTTGGTTTCAATCTATAACGCAAATGTTAAAGCAGCAAAAAGGTCTTACAGCATCAAACTACCTAGACCTGCCGGGAAAAGTATGGATAGTTTCACTTCTTACGCCTTCGACAACAAATACCGATCAAAATATTTTAGGTAACGTTGCAGTTGGTTCTGCAGGGCAATTTATCATTACTCGTCCAGAAGTAGAAAAAAAACTACAGCTTTATTTTATTTACGTAGATGAAACAGATGACGTAAAAGCTCAAGCATTTGTTCAGAGTTTTTTAAATGGTATCATTGGCTCAGATATGACTGCCGCGTATCAACAGCAATCAGTAAAACAAATGCAGTATGCAAATCAAGCAGTTCAAGCAGCTACAAAAGGATCGACGGCAAAAACTCCTCAAGCTTCCAATCTTCTGCTACAGCAAGCTACCGCAGGAGCTTTAAAGCTAAATCAAGGTCAGATTAAAGATCCAGTGTCAGGCGTAACAGGATATTTACTAGGTGGCGATGTCTTTTTACCGCAGGGAGTTGGATCAACAGCGAATTACTATCAGCTTAATCCATCACTTCAAAATGCAGAAAATCTTCCAAACGTTGCAGTTTCAAATTTGTATGCATCTACGCTGAGTGGTACTGCTCCTGTTGGTATGCCAGCACCAATTGCAGCATTGACAACGAACACAACGTCAGTTGTTGCACCTGCATCAACTACTGCGATACCTGCAGCAAGTGCTTCGAAAAAAACATCGAATGGGTTTAAGAAGAAAGCGAGCAAGTAAAATCAAAAAAGTTTTTTCAGTTGTTCGCACAAAACTTCAGGCGTAAAATCAGCTTGTTTGATAATTTTAAACTGTTCTGGATTCTCTATCTGAAGCTCTAAGACGTTTTTAA
Source organism: Candidatus Babeliales bacterium (assembly GCA_041660205.1). Taxonomy (NCBI): domain Bacteria; class Candidatus Babeliae; order Candidatus Babeliales; species Candidatus Babeliales bacterium. Next base: position 45,730 of record JBAZWT010000005.1, on the reverse strand, counting down.
TCTGATGATTTGTGTTAGCAGTTTCATGAGGTACAGTGATGCAGTTTTTTCCAAAAAATTTAATTTCAAAGAGCGTTCCAGCTCCTGCTCGTGAAATAATTAAATCGGCAAGATTATAAAAATCCTGTAATTTTTCATGGTACCCAAACACTTGGCTAGGTATTTTATGCTCACGGTACAATGCAGCGTAATCAAACGGATCGCTCTGACCAGTTTGATGAATGATCTGAACTTTACCGGCAAGTTCTGGATATTTTTGAATAGTTTCTTTCATGACATCGTTGAGGAGTATCGAACCTTGCGAACCACCCAAAATTAAAATAGTTTTGCGGTCTGGTGAAAAGCTGTACTGTTCAAGTAATGCGAGGCGGTCAAAAACTTTATCGTTCGCTGTGAAGCGAATTGGATAGTCAAAATGAATGCAGGTATTTTTGGGAAAATATTTTTTGGTTGAGTCAAAGCAGGTGTACACGCTTTGTGTAAACTTGGCTAAAAATACTGTTGCTTTTCCCGGCTCAACGTTGAGTTCATATATTTCAAACGGTATACCTAAACATTTTGCAGCCATGCATACGGGGATGGAAATGAATCCTCCAAAGCTAATAACTTTTTGTGGTTTTAGTTTTGCTAGTTTGTAAAAACTTTTGCAGAAGTACCAACCAGTTTTTATAGCAAAGAATGGAAGCAACCAAGGTTGCTGGTAGGGTGGATTGTCCAGCGTTGTTGGAATGTAATGTTGCAAATTTTTATGTTTGTCGATGATTGTTTTATCCAGGTCGCCACCAGATGAAAAAATATACAGTTGAGCCGTTGGATGCTCAGCTTTTATCTGTGCGGCTTTGGTGATGCATGGTAAAAGATGTCCGCCTGATTTTCCAGCAACAAAGCAAATAGTCATGGCGGCATTTAAGAGAATCGGTGACATGTTTGTAAAAACCCCTGTAAAGCCTGAGATAGTTCTGGATCTTTTATACAGCATAAAGCTTGTTGTTCTTTGGCTGTAAGTATTTTTTGTTTATGTTGCAATGGCGCTACAGGTTCTTTTTTTTGCGAGCCTGCTGCGTGCTGTGAAACATATTTAAATCGAATAAGCTCTATGCGCGGTGTGTCTAAAGTTTTATTAATTTTATCTTTAATGAGTTCGGATAAAAGATTCAATTCTTGCATCCAACATGAATCTGTTACGCCAAGAGTGATTGAATTATTGTAAATTTTGCAAATCGAAACTTTGCTGGCCAGCGAACCCATGATGGTGTTCCATTGGCTCATGATCTGCAGCTTCCACTGCTTTTCATGGTTAAGCGCTTGCATAAATTTTGGTAAAAAACTCTTTATATGATTCATTTTTTTCTCGAACCTCGGCATAGCTGAAAGCGAATCCGGGTACATTTTTCTTACTTTTTAAATCGAACTTATTTTTGTTTAGTATATGAAGTTTTAGAAAAATATTCATGGTTTTTTATAAAAATAGAAAATTAGCTGAATTTGAAGCGTTTATATTAGCGATATCGAGTGCAAACATTATTTAGAATTCTACTTGTCTGCTTGTATCTAAAGATTTGGTCGAAGAAATTAATAAAAAATCCTTCTGGTATTGCTTTTTGAGGATTCGAATTAGTATACTCATGGGTAAATGGAGGGGTTTTCAATGGAAAAGAAAAATTTTCTTAAGACGCTGGTTATAGTTTCAAGTTTTTTATTATCATCAACTGGTCTGCTTTCAGAGCTAGATCACGTTTGTGCATACAGCAATGAGTCTGTAGTTAAATTCAGAGATAAGGCTGATAAATTCTGCGAGATTGATAATTTTACGGGTAAGTCAAAAGTTCTTTTTGATTGGCCGGTGGATTTATGTGAGTTTTGGGTTAGTTCTTTGTTTGGACCACGTAAGCATAAGGGTGTCGTAAAGAATCACGGCGGAGTTGATTTGGCATCGGTTAAAGGTACGCAGGTTAAAGCTTCTGCTCGTGGAATTGTTAAGCGGGTAGAAGAAAATGTTCCTGGATATGGTAATGTTATAGAAGTTCAGCATAAGGGTGGATTTCTAACTCGATATGCTCATTTGCATAAAATGCATGCTTGCTATGGTGACACTGTTCGCAAGGGTGAGGTTATCGGGTTGGTTGGTTCAACGGGAAACGTTCGCGGTAAAGATCCTTCGCATCTTCATTTTGAAATCGTTAAAGACGGAAAACGTCTTGATCCTTTGATCTATTTATACTGTTCTGAGATTGAATTTCAAAAATAACGAATGTTTGGTAAACTAAGGTTATAAAGTATATTTCTCAGTTTACCAATTAGGGTCAGATGAAAAAAGTTTGGATAGCTCCTGGCTGTATCACATGTGGACGATGTGAATTTATAGCTCCTGAAGTCTTTGAAGTGCTTGATGTTGCCTATGTCAAAAAGGGTGCTGATTTGAGTAAGAATGAAAAAGATATTCAAGAGGCAGTCCGTACTT
>JBAZWT010000005.1:0-43259 GCA_041660205.1 Candidatus Babeliales bacterium | reverse complement strand
GTAATTAACTATAATTCCGATGATAAATCTAACGACAAAAGTGCCTAGGATAAAAATTAAATTTGATTTTCGATATGTATTTGTTTACTCTTAAAGAGTTCATTTGTTTAAATTATTTTAGAAATTAAGCGTAACCTCCATTTCCCCTATCCGTGATATTTATATCTGGGTGGGGGGTTTTATTTCACTCCCCAATTAAAGGCCTTTTGATGAAACGAATGTATCCAGAGCGTAGTTATGGAAAGTTTGTTTGCTCTGATGGATTGAATCATGAATGGTTTATACCTGTCCTTAAAACGCTTGTTCATTCGATTAAAGTTTGTTTTTTTAATCAAGAACTTACGCAAGATTTAAAAAAAATCGTATTAACTCCTTCATTTCAATCACGCAGTCAAGAACCAGTGGTCACATGGCTGGGCCACTCAACTTTTCTTATCCAGGTTGGTGGAAAAAATATTTTAACTGATCCTATTTTCGGATCTCTTTCTTTAGTGTTTCGTCGCATCGTTCCATCGGTAGTTCAGATCCAAGATTTACCACAAATTGACTATGTACTTATTTCGCACAATCACTTTGATCATATGGACAGTCAAGCTCTGTGCGATTTAAAAAGTAGATTTCCAGACATGAAAGTTTTGGCACCAATGGGTGATAAAGAATGGTTTGATAAACACCAGTTTTTGTATGCTTCTGAGCATATGTGGTGGGATGAAATTATTGATGACCTTAATCCAAATGTTAAATTTACTTTTTTGCCCGCAAATCATTGGTCTCAGCGAACTTTATTTGATAAAAACAGATCGTTGTGGGGCAGTTGGATGGTGCAGGCAGAAGACTTTAAAATTTATTTTGCAGGTGACTCGAGTTGGGGTTCTCATTTTGAACAAATTGGCAAAGAATTTAAAGATATCGATGTAGCACTTTTACCCATTGCTCCTGGTGAGCCTCGTTCATGGATGAAAAGTTCACACATTAATGCTCGTGAAGCTGTTGAGGCTTTTGTTAAGTTAAAAGCAAAAACATTTATTCCAATGCATTGGGGCACATTTCATTTAGGATTTGATGATTTTCATACTCCTATATCTCTCTTAAAGCAGTCATGGCATGAGTTTCGCGCTGAGCTAAAAGATAAAAACTTAAACGTCATGAAGTTTGGTGAAATGCTTACAGGTCTTAAGCAACGCATTGTCTTCACAGTGCAGCAAAGTATCAAAGAAATTTCTTTATAATCCATTTTTAAAAAATCTTATAAAGTCTGCAAGTTGTGCGAGACTTTTTAATGTAATTTATTGAATTGAGCAGCAACAGCAGCATGAGTCTGATGATTTTTTAATCTTATTCATAAGTTCAATAAAATCTGGATAAGCAATCTGTTTTACTATGCATATGTTTTGATTTTGCTCGGCATAGGCATTAGCAAAAGTTATATTTACGTTAACCATGCAATGGTTGTCATTTGCTTGTTCTGTTTGTGTAATAACAACGGTATCTTTATCTTGAGAAGCTTTTGATCGAGATTTTATTAATTCTGCAGTTAGATAATTAGAGCCAAAATGTTGCTGACAGAGATACTCTTTAAGTTTAACTTTTTCTCTATCTAAAATTCTTGAATTTATATCTTCAAAAAAGGTCGTCTCATCGCCTAAAAGTCTTGAGTTTTCATTGTTGTTTTTCATTGCTTGTGTATTTGTACTCAGAAAACATAGGCTTATTATAAAAAACAAACACTTCATACCAAACTCCTTTTTTAGATTTTGAACGTATTTTTGAATTTCTTAAGAAGTAATAACACAAACTTATTATTTAGCGTAAAAGCCTTTAGATAAATAAGCGCGGCCTGAATCACCAAAAATAATGACAGCAACATCAGTTGGCTTCAGTCTTGGAGCGTAGGTGTAAGCTGCATAAGCAACAGCGCCACTGCTTGGCCCAACTAAAAATCCATGCTCATGAGCTAATTTTTTCATCATATCCATGCCCTGTTCATCTGTTACTTCGATAAATTCATCAATAACTGAATTATCAAGAACTAAAGATTCAGAGTCAACGCCCATGCCTTCAAGTTTGTAAGGTTTTGGATTACCCTTCGTTGATCGGTATGAATTTGCCGCATCAACACCAATCACTTGAATATTTGGATTCATTTCTTTTAAATATTTTCCAGCGCCACTCACTGTTCCGCCAGTTCCCGCAGCTGCAATTAAATGTGTAATTTTTCCTTCTGTTTGTTTCCAAATTTCAGGACCAACGCCATAGTAATGTGCTGTTGCGTTTAAAGGGTTGCAATATTGATTTGGCATATGAGAATTCGGTGTTTCTTTTTGAAGTTTCACTGCTTGGGAGTGGTAACTATTTGGATCTTCAAGAGATGGTCCAGAAGGAAACGTGAGGACTGTTGCGCCATACGCTCTGATAGTATCCATTTTTTCTTTGCTGTGCTTGTCTGTTGAGCAAATGATAACAGGATATCCTTTGATAGCTCCAATGAGCGCCAAAGCAATTCCATGATTGCCTGATGAGGCATCAATAATGGTTGTGCCTGGTTTTAAAAGTCCTTGCTTTTCTGCCCACTCTATCATGTACAAAGCAGATCTGTCTTTGATGCTGCCACCTGGATTTAAATATTCTAATTTTGCATAAATTGAACCTGGAGAATTTTCAAATATTTTAACCAGTAACGTATCGCCGATAGATTGAAGTAGAGAATTTTTCATGTGGACCTTTATGCAGAGTAGTTTATTAATAAATCAACATCATAATTGAGATCAGGAGACCGTAAATAGCAAATGAATCAATCATTGCCAGAGCGAGCATCGTAAGCTTTGAAAGAGCTGGATACTGTTCAAGACGCAATGCAATTTGGCTGCATGCGGTAGCTCCAGTTCTTCCAGAGTTTATACCAGGAAATAAAGTGCTCAGTCCCATACAGAGTGCGGCAGCAAAAAATTGCCAGCCTTGAAGCGGTGACAGAGGAACTATTTCTTGGGTCAAAATCATCAATGAAATAAGAAGTGAAAAAATTACGGGTGTTTCAATAATTGCTTCGCTAATGAAGGTAAAAGTTATTATTTTTCCGTAAGCTTTTTTGTTAACGCCAAGAGCACTTACTGCGGCAAATGCAAACAAACTAAGTCCAATGGATGGCCCAACGCATCCAAGTCCAATACTTAGTCCGCCAGAAAAAAGCTGCATAGCCTCATTAAAAGTCGTTATTATTGGTAGTTTTGCCTTAATCATAAAAGCTACCAGAACACCGAATATGTTTGGTGTCATGATCAGTGTTTGAGTAATGAGCATGATGTTTAATATTTTGGTTTGAGCGAATGGTTGCCGCGCTAGACTTGAGCATGCTGCAATCGCTGGAAATGCTGATGCTATACCGGCACACAGTCCCGAAATTCCTACAGCAAGTGCGATGCCTGCTACGCCAAAGTTAGTAAAATATGGGTCAAGCATTGGAGTTGAGTTATTTATTAAAAGAAGTGACATTAAAAATCCCATCAACGCAGCAGTTTCAGTTACCGCTGTGCCGATGATGCATATTTTTGTAATATGGTTAGCCGATGATGGTTGCATCTGCATTGCGCGCAATGCTTGCCGACCAATAAGTCCTTGGCCAATGCTAGTACCAATGGATGAAAGTATCAACGGGATAATAGAAAATAAAAAGTAAAGTATGTTTGTCATAGTTTTTTACGGAATTATATCGAGATTTGTAGCATCTTGCTCTTCATGAAGAATTTCCATTGATAGGTACGTTGTCGTCAGCATGGTAAATACAAATGCCTGGATCAAGCCTTCAAAAATTCCAAAAAGTAAAAGCATTATGATGTTTGCCCCTGAAACAAGCCCAATTGTTTGCAGTAAAGCTGATCCGGAAAGTATTCCTGAATACAATGAGCTGATGATAAATCCTCCATAAATATTTCCATACAATCGAAACGATAAAGAAATAAGTGAAGAAAAAAGTCCAATGACATGAAGTGGAAACATGAGGAAGAATGGATCAAAATAACCCAAAATGTAATGTTTTATTCCTTTTGCTTTGATTGCATTGAAATGAACATACAGCAGGGCAATAATGCTAAGGGCAAATGTTGTATTTAAGTCTTTAGTTGGTTCTTCGCACCAAGGAATTATCTGTATCGTGTTACACAGAAAGATAAAAGTGAACAGTGATCCAATGAAAGAAAGATGCCCAATCGGGCAAGATCTAATTGATTGAATGAGTAAATCTTGAAATGCTTTTACGTACTGCAAGACTGCATATCTGACAAGACTATTTTCGTTTTTTAAGCATCGAGAAATATAAAAACCTGCAATCATGATCAAGCTAAGAATAATCCAGGTGTCGATTAAAATTTCTGATTTTAAAGTCCAAAAATCTCCATGAAGACCAAATTGAGAAAATGGCTTCCATGAATGGTCAGGTAAAGCATTATGATTATGCATGATTATCTCTTTAAATGGTTCGCAGAGCTACATTTTGTATGCTAATATTCCTACGCTGCATAGGTAAGATGATACAAACAATATAGTCAGAAGTATAGAGTTGCTTGCAACAAATGTTGAGATCGTATAAAAAAATAAAATTAACAGTGAAAAACGCAGCAGAGTAAAGATAAAATCATATGTTGGCTTGTTGTAGGTAAGTACGTATTTTTTCCCGACAAATAGCAGAGAGCCATAGATAATTCCGCTCAAAATCGTTGCGATACTCATAAAAAAAATATTTGAAATCATAAATTATTGCCTTGTGCAAGCTTTAAGTACTCAGAAATAATTGCTTGAGATCCTGCAATGACGAGCAGATCATTTTTATCTGTTAATTCTGCAGAGATTTCTTGAAATGCTAGTTGAAAGTTGTGATGTTGAGCTGTTTTTATTTTGTTGTATTGTGCCAAACTTACGAGATGGGCAATATCCCAAGGTGTGCCCATTTTTTCGCCAACAATAGTTGGAGTGCTGTAAAAGCTAATGGTCCCTGAGAATTTTTTAAAACATGAATGAAATAGTTTTATAAATTCATTCTCATCACATTGCTCTTTGGTGCTTCCTACAACAAAAAAGATATTTTTAAACGAGTGTTGATAGTTTAAGAGTCGTATGCCTAAAAATAAATTGCTAAAGGCATCCAGGTTGCTTGCATTGTCGAGCAAAATAGTTTTTTCTTTTTCGTGAATTATTTGAAATGTGTTTGGGATTTCATTATTAATTGATTGCCAAAATTGGCTGGAAGAGAGATGTAAGCTTTTTATGTTTTTAAGGTCTATCGAAGTTGTCGTTGAGCCAGTTGCCTGATTTACCGAGATCTTTTCTAAATATATTTGAATGATTCGATCTGCCAGTGCAGCGCTTCTGCCAAACAATTGTTCAAATGGATAAGCGAGTGGAGCGACTTTTCTTATAGGCATAACCCAAACACCATTTTTTTGTATGGTTCTTTGTTCCATGGTAAGTAAAGACAAGGTGCTTTGATTTGCGGAAATAACATGAGTTTGATGCGATATATGATCAATAATGCTATCAATTTTTTGATGTACAGACTCTTGTGAGTTTTGCACAATGCGAGAAATTCCCAAAATAAATGGAGTGCAGATCGTGACAGGATCACGGTCAAGCATGTCTTCTTGTTCAAAAATAGCGAGATCAACTTTTTGATCGTCAAAGTAAATTAAAGCCATGGCAGTTAAAATATCTTTACTTGAAGCATTAATTTTTAATTCACGAGCAAGATTAATAACTTGGTTTGCGAGATCTGTAAATGTTTCATTTGAAATCTTAGTGCTATTTACAGCAAAACGTTCGTTATAATGCATAAAATGTGGAGACGAAAAAGTTCCAATTTTTATATTTTTCGTTTTTGATATCTTTTCAAGATAATGAATGGTGGTACTTTTGCCGCTTGTTCCAGCAATGATTACAGAGGTTAATTTTTTAGAAATATTGCCCAACGCTTGGTCTAATTTCTGCATGACGCTATGAGGACTTTTTTTCCAGTTAGCATTGAAATATGCAATGACTTCGTTATATGTTTTTTGGGGGTAAAGTAAGAGACCTATTTTTGTGTGAGATATTGGATTAATCTGAGACATTGTTTAGATTCTCCGTCAGGTGAAGTTTTTGCAAATTCTATAAAAAACACAAAACTAATTATTTCTATACACTATAAATTTGCGTGCTTAAAAGTCAATCTTGAATCTTGAAAGCGCTTTTAATATAAGGAATTTATAACATGATCCATTGGAACGATAAAGAAAGTTTAACGACTATTCAAACGGCGTTGGACCAAGATAAAATTGTACTAGCTTCAGGCGATACGGTACTTGGTTTATGGGGTAAACTGACTCAAAAATCTTTTGAGGTTCTTAACGAGTTAAAGCAACGATCTGACAAACCGTATTTGATAGTTGTCGGATCAGCTCAAAAAATAAAATTATTTATCGATCAGCCTTTGTCTGAAAAATTAGAAACATTGATAGCAACGTGTTGGCCTGGTCCTGTGACTTTGATTTTTAAAGCTCGATCAGATCTGCCGTCATGGATGGTAAGTCAAGATAGAACAATTGCTCTTCGGGTACCTGATCATGCAGGGTTGTTACATCTTTTAAAACATTGTGATGGTTTGTTTTCCACGAGTGCCAATGTGCATGGTCTCCCTGTGCCAGAATCGATAAGTGCTGTTGACCAGTCATTGATTGATAAAGTTGCTGTTGTTTGTTTGGACAGAGATCATGAAACCTATGGCCAAAGCCCTTCAACTATTCTTGATTGCTCAACAGGAGACATTCGTGTTGTGCGACCAGGAGCTTTTTCGATTGATGTTTTACATAACCTTATTGGCTAATTTTCTTTTATTTAAAATGAAAACTGTTGAAATTGCTCATCTTTTAAGTGTAATCTTATGGCAATGATTAGCTTTGATACGTCATTGCCAGGCTTTACTGACCAGGCACTACTGAAAAATGAGGGGGAATTGTGGGGTTACGAAAAGGGTTACATTTAAGCTTACTGCTCTTTGTCGGTGTTGACATTGCAGCAGCTCCAATGGTTCAGAAAATAGTTAATAATACCAATGTTGGGTTTTTAATTGTGGAGCATAGTGACACGTCAAGCTGCTCACTGCAGGGCCGTCGTAAAGTAATTGCGGCTCGCAGTACCTTTACCGATTCTTTTTTACTTGAACCAGGCAAGCCAAGCTTAGTACTAAGGCCTATTTATTATTTGGATACAAAAACAAATAAACCACTATTTTTTGCCGATGTTGATCGTCAGGAAATTCCTATAAAACTGCAGGCTGCTTATGATATTTGGAAGATGGAAAAAAATAGCAGTAACAAAGTTAAAAGTCCAAAAGCATGGCTGCATGATTGGATAGGACTTGATCTTTCAGTTACGCCACACGAGGTTGAAATTTTAGGGTATTTGGTTAACTTGTCTCGCGTTCGCGTTGAAAACAACAAAAAATCACACGTGCAATGGTTGAGCTTTTCCAAAGGAATCTTTTCAAAGCTTGTTCTAGAACTTGATATTAAGCAGCATCATCTCAAGGGAATTTCTGCAACAATTAAAGTACTTCATGGCGAAGGTGGTTTTTGTTCAGATGGCGTTGTGCTTCCATCATAAATCCTTAGACGATACTTGCCAAAATCCATTGTTCAAACAAAACAAAAAGCATAGCGCCGACAGCTAAAAATGGCCCGAATGGAAGCATTGATATTGTTTTACGTGACCAGAGCATGTAACTACATCCTGCCAGTGTGCCGAGCATTGAACTAAAAAGTATTGTGAACCAACATCCAAGCAGTCCTGCAAAAGAGGCTATGAATGCAAAAAGTTCTAAATCTCCTTGTCCTAGTCCGTCATGTTTTTTGATCAGATAAAAGATTTTATTGATTGAAAATAGAAAAAGATAAGCAGCTGCAGCACTTACAGCGCTTTCAAAAGGCGAGATCGGCAGGTAGCCCGCGTAACTTAAATATATCCCGACTGGTACTGCATACAGCGATACAAAGCGTGAAATAAGCATGTGTTGTATGTCTGTGTAAATAGAAATAGTTAAAGCGGAAAAAAAGAAAAAATATACAGGAAAAGAAAAAGAGTTGTTGAGCCAGAGTTGCATAAAAAAGGACATAGCCAAGCAATCAATCCAATAATAATTGAATGGTGGTTGTTTGTTTATAAAAGAAGAAAAAGATATTTGGGAGCGAGGTCCGCAAACAAGTTTGTGAGCAATAATTCTAAGAATTGCTGTCCAAGGCCATAAAAAAAGTATAAACACATAAAAATTCCACGAAGGAAATAGATACATGACCTATTCCTGCGTGGAATTTTTATTAAAATCTTTTTTGACTTGTTCTATGATCGTCTCAATGCGCTGTTGCTTGTCAAATTGCTCATCGAATGCAAATTTTAGCTCAGGTGTGTAACGAGCGTCTAGCGCTTGCGCGATACCTTTGCGAAGGGACGGTTTGTATAAAATCAAACGTTTGTTTTTTTCTTTAAAAGATTCGATACCGTTTGGATCGTAAAAGTATATAAAACACATACCTTTATTCTTTGAAAGTTCAACGCGGTTAACAAAAAGTCCACCAAGTTCAGTATCTTCTAAGGATAACTGATGCAGCAGTCTAGATATTTCTCTGAGAAGCAACGACTCTTTTTGAGAGCGTTTAATTTTTGAAACGTTTGTTCGATCCATTATCTTTTGATGATCAACTCGCCACGACTAGCAAGTAGCATGAGGTTTTGTTTGATCGCTCTGATAAGACGTTTACGTTTTTTTTGTGTCGGAGATTCAAAGTACACAACACGTTTCATATCTCGAACAACGCCTTCGCGTTCAATTTTCTTTTTAAGCTGACGTAACGCTCGATCAATGTTACTGGTAACCAGAACTTTAATGTTTGCCTTTTTTGCCATGTGAAACAGCCGCCTTACGATTTTTATGATGAAACTTATTGTTTTAGGATACGTGGTTTTCTGTGAAATGTCTAGACTTAAAAAGCTGCGCTTGCAAAGCAACGCTTGCCCTGGAAATCCTTCTTTTTTAAAACAGGAAGTTTACAGAGCCAATCAGCCCAACAGGGTAGTAAGCATTTCGAGGTGTAATTGGTTGTTGCCATGCGAAACTTAGCTGCATTCCTGGCTGAATATCGAAAGAAAGACCAGCGTTAAAAAATTGAGCCCGCCAGTCAGATTTACACTCTAAAATTTCAGGTATAAAATATTGCGCTTTAGCTGAGTCGCAGACCGTAAAGCAATCTTGACGATGTTCGATAATTTCATACACAAACCAAAAGTTAACATGTGGTAAAAATTGATAAGCATCCATCATTGCTTTGAAGTGTCCGTTTAAGCCAGGCTGAGTGCGCACATTGGTTGAAAATGGGTATAAAACTCGTTGTAATTTGTGTGTTGGGAAAGGCTTATTACATTCTGTTCTTGGGAAGAAATAAGTTACTCCGCCTTCAAATCCCACTTCTATAGATTCTACAAAGTCAAAAGTCATTCCGCCAGCACCACAAATAGAAGCGTGGCCATTGTTACCAAAAGGAAGACTGAGTAGATTTGTATAATCAATTTTTTTTGCTACAGGAGCTGTTCCAGCTACATAAGCATACGGTGTAAAGATCATATCTGGCCACTGATTTCCATCAATGTCTTTGGTGTAAGCGTTTCTGTCGTAAGGATATTTTACGGTTAAGAAAAATCGGACATCTTCTACGCTGTACTCATCGAAAGAGCAGATGCCTTGGTTGTGTCCACATGTTGGATTTAAAATATTTTCAAGGTTATTAGAAATTTGAGAATCGAATAAGGCTTGGGCGTCTGTGTTTGGAAGTGATGAAACTGCAGCATTAGCGACGTTTAATGAACTATACAAAGATGAAAGTGGGGTCCCTGTGCCAGTTGCAGGTATGTTTGGAACTGCTGATAGACTGTAGGGGCCAAAATTGGTTTGTCCTACTCCAGAAGTCTGAGTTGTGTAAGCCGTTAAAAATTTTTGTTTTATGTTTGCAACGCCTGATTGAATGGTAAGTCCAATACAGTCACCCCAATTAAAGTTTAATTCCCATCGAAATCCTTGTTTTCTATATTGAATAGGCATAGAAAATGCACCAAAGTACATAGTATCTCGAGCCAGTGAAGCTTCATTAAAAATACTAGGACAACATGCAGCGCTTGTGCTGTTGTTGAATATAAGAGCAGGTTGTGTAGCACAAGTAGGAGTAGTTGTTGTACAAGTATCAGGTGTGCATTGTGCAGCATTTCCAGAAAGTACCATAGCTATATCTTCTAAGCATTCTGGTAATCCAAAGTTTGTAATTGACAGACAGGTGATATTAGTTGGAAGACCATCTTCTGGATCAGTTCCGGTGACTGTTGGAGGGTTGGCCCAGATGCTATTTCCATTGTTTGGATTTTTTCCTAAAAAGAGTCCCATGGCGTACATCGTTCCACGGAAATCACCCATTTCAAAACCATTCTGAGGTGTGCCGCATTCAGAGCCGTAGGTATTACATCCAGCATATCCATAAGCTGTGTTAGCACCCTGGATAAATCCACTAAAGTTTAACCCAAAGGATCGCCGTTTAGATGGAGTTTCATTTTTCATGCGTGCTTGTTTTAAATCAAGAAACTGACTGTTGGGTGGCATCATGCTGTCGTTTGCAGAAAAAATAGGTGCCGGATCCCAATGTTGTAGGGTTGTTAGTCCGTACATTGTAGAAATAGAAAAAAAGCTAAGAGCAATGATGGAATATTGCAGCGTCCGTTTCGTGATCATATGAGCTCATCCTTTTTAATGGAACCACGTTATAAGATTTTTTACGAGTGCTTCTCCAGCTACTGCAAAAATAATTAAAGCGGAGATCAGGCCCAATACTGTAATATAATTTTGCCCTGATTTCCATTCACTTTTAAGTTTGAGCAGAGGAATGATAGTAGTAATAAATGCAAAAAGTATAAAGGTATCAGTTAAACTAAAAAATGTTTTAATGTCTGTAATTGTTAAGCACATAAACAGAATAATAGATCCACCGATAATAACGCATGTTTTTGAAGTAGGTTTGAGGCGATTGATACTCTTGTTATTTAAAACTTTAAAATAAGACAACATAAACTGGCTTGAAGACCAGAGCATAGCGTGGATGGTGCCTAAAATTGCAAAAAGAATTGAAACGCCAATTGATCTAATGATCCATGGATGATTTGGAAAAACTTGGATGAGTGTTTGTGGAATGGTGATATCTGGAAGAAGAAGGAACACCTCTTGTGGAATTCCTATTAAAATAGATCCAATAAAAACAAAATAGATTATACCAACAAAAAGTATTGTCAGGCGTAATGCTTTTGGAACATTTTGCTCAGGATTTTTCATAATATTAAACAGTGAAGCGATGCTTTCAAATCCGAAAAGGCCAAATACTGCAACTTTAGTTCCTGCTAGTACGCTACCAAAGCCGTATGGCATAAATGGAAAAAGATGAGCTGTATTAAAATTGCTCAGGCATAAAGCGCTTGTCATGGTGATCGCGTAGAGCGTGAGCGATAGTAAAAAATAAATCCCCATGCTTGAAAGTTTCATGCCAAAAACGTTGAGCGCAATGAGTAACCCAACTGTTAAAAGATTTATCATTGTTAAAGATATTTCTGGAAAAAATGCTTGTATGTACATTCCAGCTATTTTAGTTAAAAGACCCATAGCAATTAAAAGACCAATGAGATATGCGCCAGCTGCCATAAGGCCGAGTGTATGACCGCCAGCTTGTTTGGCATAGTTATAAAAAGAACCTTCTTGAGGGTAAAGATATGCAACTCGAGCAAATGATTGAGCGATAAACCAAACAGCAGCGAATGCTAAAAGATAAGCCAGAATTCCTGCTGGACCAATTTTTGAACCAAGCAAAGAAGTCGTGCTAAAGATTCCAGCGCCGATCATTGATTTCATTCCAATGGTGACAGCGGTATTGATGCCTATTTTGCCTTCGTTGCTTGTGGTCATGTAGTTTCCTTTTCATACAAAACTAACTTAAAATTCTACAAATTTGAGTTGATATGGTAAGGTTATAACATTGTAGTATGCTACAAACAAGTTTTAAACCAAGTTCTTAAAAAAAAATAACTTATGCAATATTCTTTATACTTTCAAGCACATGTTAAAAAAGAGTTATGCTGGATCGTTAGCTCAACGCTAAGGTTTACAGAGTATGTAGCCTTTGATCGTACCCTGGACAAAGATCAAAGCCTCTTTGAGTTTTTTGTAGCACCAGATTTGCTAGATGTTTTTTTAGATGTTATGCATAAACTTATTGAGCAAGGTATTGTTTTTGATCTACAGCAATTGCCCAATCGCTTCATAACTGGTCAAAAAAAATAACAACTCTTCCAAATAAAATATAAAATTTCATACATTAACGCTTAGAACTAAAAAGCTAAAACAGAGGAGCATATTTAATGTTAAAAGTTAATATCTCAATGGTTCTTGTTATTTTTTCAAGTATGCAAAATAATGTACATGCATCACTGGTAGCTTTAAACTCCGCAAATCCTCGTGAGCTAGGCTTTAGACATGATATTACTCTTGAAGAGCTTGAAGAATTAGATTTAGCCCTTGCTGAAATTTCTCAAGAAACGCATGATTCAGGATTCAAACAGTCTTATCGATATTCAGAATTCAAACAGTCTTGTCGGAGCCTTGAGCTTGATGATTGCAATGTAACTTCTGATAAGTTTAAACAAGCTTACATTTATGCCATAGCAAATAAGAAGATAGATAAGTCATTGTTGAAATTGCCATGGCACAGATATGTACAAACAGAAAAGGTGATTAATCTTTATAACGATATAGATAGGGCTCAACTATATTTTATTAATTTTTTTACACAGCAAAGTAAACTTGTTAAAAAACTGAGATGTATCAATGAGCAGAGAGTGCATGGGCGCGAAATTTCTAGAGAAGATGAGATTGTGCTTTCTCAAACACTAAGAACTGTACCGCCAGAGGCATTAGCATTGATTGAAGATGATCTTTTTAACACGTTGACCCCTGATAACATTCGTTGGTTAACGATAGATCAGCTTTGTATGTTATCTAAAAAGAAAATTGAATCAATAACAGGTGATTTAAGCAAAAGAGCAAGCTTAAGTGATTATCAATTTCAAGTGTTGCAATCTAATCCACATTATAGTGGTAGCAAAATATCAGCTCCTGTTCTGACTATGCTCCAGCTGGAAGTGATCAAATTCTTTGAGTCATAAGTGTTAAAATAATTACAGACGAAAAGTAATTATAACTGCTGCTTAATTCGTGCAAAAAATTCTTTTGCTCCCAGGCAGATAAACAAATCATTAATTTGCATACCCTTTGGGCTGCCTGTCAGCAATGTTCGAACTGTGCCAAACATCTCTTTATCAGCGACTCCAGCTTCTTTGCTCTTTGGTTTGATGTTTGATAAGAATTGATCCCACGTCGTAGTTACAGGCTCACTTTTTAAAATATTGCATAATGAATCGATTTTTTGCGATTCTATGATGCCACTGAGTGTTTCGCGTGTGACGTTCGGTTTTTCAAAATAAAATTTCAACAGCTCAACACTATCGAGAAGCGTTTGTAGATCGTTTTGAACTAATTTAATCAAAAGAGTTAATTGCTCATCTGAAATTTTTGAAAGATCATATTGTTTTGCTAAAAATGGTTTGCATAGTTGAACTAATTTGTCCAAGTCATAACCAGCAATCCATTTGTGATTCATCCATTTTAATTTTTCAACATCATACTTGATTTGGCTCGCGCCATGAAGATGATCGAATTTATAGGTTTTTGCCAATTCTTCCAGAGACATGATTTCTTGCTGGAATGACGCACCTAAAATACCAAGATAGTTGCATACTGCTTCTGGTAAAAATCCTTGATTTTCAACGTCGTCTAAAGAAAAGCCTTTGTCCCGTTTAGAAAGTTTTTTACCTTCTTGGTTGCACAAAATCGGCAAATGCCAAAAAGTAGGAAGTTTGTAATCTAATGCTTGATACAAAACGGTTTGGCTTACGGTGTTTGATAAATGTTCTTCACCTCGGAAGACATGAGTCATTTCCATTTCACAATCATCAATGCAGTTTGCAAAAATGAAGGTAAATGTTCCATCTTCACGAGTTAAAGGGAAGTCTGAAAAGTGTTGTAGGTCAAATTCTAAGATGCCACGAGCAAGATCCTTAAAAGATACTTTTTTGGAACTATCTACTTTCATACGCCAGATGTACGAAGTTTTATCGTTAAGCTTTTGTGCAGCTTCTTCTTTTGTCAGTTTTAAACAAGTGCCTTCGTAACGAGGAGCTCGTTTCATAGCAATTTGACGATTTCTACGTATCTCAAGTTCTTCAGGGGTACAAAAACAACGATAAACGAAATCTTTTTCATAAAGCTTGTCTAAGTGTTTTTGATAAGTATCAGATCGTTGTGATTGAAAGTAAGGACCAAAGTCTCCACCAACTTCTGGGCCTTCAGTGTACGTAAGTCCGAGCCAGTTTAAATGTCTTATGATGTGATGCGTTCCGAGTTCAATGTTTCTTTGTTGGTCAGTATCTTCGATACGTAAAACAAATGTTCCATTGTTTTGCTTGGCAAAAAGATAGTTGAAAAGCGCTGCTCTGACATTTCCAATATGCATAATGCCTGTTGGAGAAGGGGCGAATCGGGTTCTTACTGAGTTCATAACACCATACATTTTAAGGTTTACACATTATTTTTTTAGCATAACAGAATTTATATGAATGTTGAGAGCAATATTGTTTTTATCCCTCGATACATCCGACTTCGCCAAGGCTACGACGGATACTCGGGACGAACGACTAGGGAAGAAATATTACACACTTTCACCATCCAGTCGTTTGTCCCGATCCATTCTACGCATGCTTTTTCCCACTCGTCGTTCGTCCCGAGTGTTTTGCTTTAGCAAAAAGTATCGAGGGATATAAAAAGCTTCCAAAACATGGTATTCTGGTTACAAGTCAAATAAATATACGAGCTACGTGGAATCATTTTTGTGTACAATTTTCTTTTTTTCTTCCTCTTCTTTTTTAGTTCATTGCAAGCATCAGATCAGGCAGGTTGTAAAGATCCATTCAATGAGATTGGCGATTTTGTTTGCTCAATTGACGGTTTATCAGACCTCTTTCGCCGTGACATTGATCAATGTTTGCCCGATGAAATATTTGTTCAATCTATAAAATATTGTATCGATACCAGGTGTGATTTTGATGAGCTGGCGTCAGTGTCCGGACTAAAGAGTCATGCAGTTATGACTAAAAAAGATATAGCTGTGGCCCTTTTTTACCTCAAGCAGATGGGCACGTTTAAAGATATTAATTTGAAAATATATCGTAAGGACGCAACTAGTTATCATTTTGAGCTTTATTTGGTGAAGCATTTTACGCTATCTCGTTTAAACGTTTCTGGTTTGTTGCATGGAAAAGATCGTTATAAAAACGCGTATTTAATTGATATCGGTGACCATTTTGATCAGCAAAAGCACTATCATTCCATAGAGGCTATGAGAAAAATATTTCATGAGTTGGGTTATTTTCATGCGCAGCTGGTAGACAATGTTGTAAAGCATGAAAAAGAAGCTTGCGTCTCTGTCGATATCTATTTAAAAAAAGGACCAAGGTTTAGTGTTGATAAAGTTACTTTTAAAGTTGATGGTGCTGCCCGTATCACTCAGCTTGAAACTGAAAAAATATATCAAAAAATTACGAATGTATGCTGTGACAAAATACGCTTAAAGTCTTACTCGCAAAGTCTTGTTAAAAATATGTGCAGTAAGATTAAAATCTTGCTTGAAAATCAAGGTTTTATGGTTCTTGATATAGGCGTGCAAGAAAAATTGCATATGGATAAAAAAGCGGTAGACGTTGAATTTGTTATAACGATAGATAGAAAAAAAGAATTTGTTTTTGTGGGTAATTCTTTTTACAATCACCAGCAGCTTTTAGATCATTTACTGCTGTATGGAAAATCGGCATGGCATTTTCCTAGCTCTGTAATCAGTGATGAAATCGTGCAGCTTTACAAAAGCAAAGGCTTTTGGACTGTGCGTGTTTCTGTCCGCGAGGAGAAAGACAAGGTTTTTTGTATTATTAACGAAGGTAGCAGGATTCTTATTTCATCTGCTTATCTTAAAAACAATGGTAATTCTTCTGCCGCATCTTTAATTAAAGCTGCTTATTTTCAACCGTTAAAGGCAAAGTTCTTTGATAAAGAAGTTGTGAAAAAAACTTTAGAGCAGCTTGTTAAAATCTACAGACAAGCAGGATATTGGGATGCAAAAATTGTTAAAGAAGATTATATAAAAGGCAAAAAAGATCATACTCGTGATTTAGTTTTGACCATTGACGAAGGTCGCAAACGGGTGATGGGAGACGCCAATATTCCTGGATACCCAGACATAGAGCAGCAATTTCTTTTGGTTTGGCTCTGTCAGTATCATAAAGGATTTGATAGTTCTTTACTTCTCGAACAAAAACAATGGCTTACTCGGCATTTACGAAACAAAGGTTTTCTTAAGGTTTCTGTAAGCTACGTCTTGCACAATTGCATTTTGGATGACGATCAGTGCGTAGTTGATGTTACGTGGAACATATCGCTTCAAGAGTCTGAGGTGAAATTTGGTAAAACAATAATTCTTGGAAATAGCACAGTTCCGTACACTTCAATTATGAGGGAAGTTTGTTATGAGCCTGGTGAAAATTGGGATAAGCAAAAAATTGAACAAACGTTAAAGAATCTTAGGGCGCTGCATATTTTTGAGTCAGTTCAAATATATCCTAGCAAGGACGTTGACGAATTTTTGTGCAAACCGATATTTATGAAATTAATTCATGCTGATCGATATGAGATTCGCACTCGTTTTGGTATGCAGCAAGTAGGAAGAAACTTACAACTTTCAAGAGGTTTTACGTACAAACTTGGCGGAAGTCTGTGTGTGAAAAATCTTTTTAACATAGCGGATCAATGTACTTTGGCTGTGGATGTTACTAAGTTTTATAGAAATACGACAGCTTGCTATGAATTTCCATGGTTATTTGAAAGAAGGATTCGTTGCCAATTTAAGATGTATGATTCTTTTTATGAGCAGCCTGTGTACATAGGAAGTAAAAATTCATTGTACGGCGCCACTCAGCAAGGATTTTTATGGAATATGACTCATGCTTTTTCAGCGTTCACCGTAAGCGGATCAACGGGACTTGAATTCATGGGAATTAAGCAAGCCGATCAACCTTGCTTGGGCAGCATCATTGATTATGATCCTGAGTTGCTCGGTAAAAAACCAGCCTACATATTTTTTGAGCCAAATATAGTTTGGCAAAAGTTAGACGCAGTCATGAATCCTCGTAGCGGACATTTATCATTTATTTCTTGCAAAGGTATGTTTGATTTAGATACAAAAACAAGCTTTTGCAAATTACTCGTAGAACACTCTCAGTATTTTTCTTTTTTTGATAAAGCTGTACTGGCCTTACGGCTGCGAGGTGGTCATGTATTTAATCGTTGTTTTAATCAGATCATACCCATTGAAAGATTTTATTTAGGTGGTCAGTCTTCAATTCGAGGATATGAGCGTGATTATTGTCCACCGTTTGGACTTTTGACTGAGCCCATCTATGATCAGCACGCAGGACTTCCAGCGTGTGCAAATAATATTTGGCGTTATGCTCCGCAAGGGGGCAGGACCATGTTTAACATAAATACTGAGGTGCGATTTGGAATTTATAAAAATTTAGGCGGAGCTATTTTTAACGATATGGGAGCTTTGTTTAAATATAGCGTGAGTGATGAACTACGAAGTGGACCGGATAATTTCTTTGCCGGCTCTGGATTTGGGCTTCGTTATGAAACACCCATTGGCCCACTTCGTTTTGATGTCGCTTTCAAATGGAAACGCACATGTCCAGACTTTGAATCACTCTGCGTTTGGTACTTAACTCTAGGCCAGGCATTTTAGGAATATTTTCTTTTTTTTTAAAATCCAGTACAGTTTTTGAGCAATGATTTTTTATAGCCAAAAGCTATCATGTTGTTATACTAAAAAAACAGTAATATGATCAATTTTTTATGGGGACAGATCGATGTCATTGGAAGTCAACAATAGCTGTTTAGATGCTAAAAATATTTCGAAAAAATCAATTTGGGACATCTTTTCCCATGAGTTAATGCACCACCTCCCGTACGGGACTCTTTCAGTTGCGTGTGCCTTAATGCTTTTGAGCATGATTCATGTGTTTTTTACAGCAAGCATGGCAAACGCATTACCTCACATGCATGATCACCTACATGATCACTCAGGGTCATGTGGCATGAGTTCAGGCCTTGATATTTTATTTCATAGCTTTCACTTTACGCATATTTTATTTGCTGCAAGCGGTTCTATGGTAACATTTTACCGATATTCAAAAAACATTATGGCAGGTGTATTTATCGGTGTTGTTTCTTCATCGATTTTTTGTACGCTTTCTGACGTTTTGCTACCATATTTGGCGGGTGAATTGATGGGGGTCCATATGGATCTTCATATTTGCTTTAGAACAGAACTAGCAAATATTTTACCGTTCTTGTTTGTCGGTGTAATCAACGGGTTAATTGTTTCAAGATGGAAAGATGAACATTCTGAAAGTCACTCTGTGTCTCTTCATTTTTTCCATACGTTTATTAGTGCTATGGCTGCAATCTTTTATGCAATCGGCCATGGACTTGCTGGGTTCCATGAGTTTTTTGGTATATTTTTTATTCTAATGCTTATAGCCGTTGTCATACCATGCACTCTTTCTGATGTGGTATTTCCAATCTTATGGGCACGAATGGTGCAAAAAAAATGAAGGGTATTATTTTACAAGGAATTACCAAGTCTTTTGGAGACGAAGTAATTTTAGATAATATTAATTTAAAGATTCCAGGCGGCAAATTTTTTGCCCTTATTGGACCAAGTGGTTGTGGGAAAACAACTATTTTGCGCATGATTGCTGGTCTTGAAATCCCTGATCGCGGATCAGTTTTTTTAGGTGATCAAGACATTACTCATGTGCCGGTCAACAAGCGTAGCGTGAATACCGTATTTCAAAGCTATGCTCTTTTTCCTCATTTAAATGTATTTGATAATATTGCGTACAGTTTGCGCGTAAGAAATTTTTCTGCTGATTCGATTTTGCAAAAAGTTGAAAAAGTTATTCGCATGTTTCATCTTGAGCCTCATTTGTACAAGCAGATCAGTCAGCTTTCTGGTGGACAGCAGCAACGCGTTGCAATAGCTCGCGCTGTGATTAATGAGCCAGAAGTACTTTTGTTTGATGAACCACTTGCTGCGCTCGATTTGCGTTTGAGAGAAAAAGTTTTATTAGAACTTATTGAGCTGCAAGATCATTTGGGTACGACGTTTGTCTACATTACTCATGATCAGACAGAGGCTTTAACGGTTGCAGATCAGATGGCTGTGATGAATCAAAATGGAAAAATTGATCAAGTTGGAACTCCAAAAGAAATTTATGAACATCCAAAATCAGTTTTTGTTGCAAACTTTGTAGGTACAACAAACATCATTCAGGGTGTGATGGTACAGCATGGCGAGCAATGGTACTTAGATGTGGACAAAATGATTTGTATTTCTATTAAAGTACCAGAAGGCATGGAAGATATTAAGGTTGGAGACGATGCTTGTATTGGCGTGCGTCCCGAAAAAATAATGATTAGCAAATCAAGTTTAGAAGGATTCTCCAATAACTTATCTGGAATTGTTCAATCGATTGTCTATCAAGGGCGATTTACGCAATATAACGTCCGTCTACAAAATGGATATATGCTTCAAGTGTTTGAACAAAACGAAGAACATTTTGCCCGCGAGGTTATCGATTATGATGATCATGTGTATTTGTACTGGCAAAAAGATAATGTTGTGTTGTTGAAAAAATAACTTAAGAAATAAAGGGGCAAGGTGCGATTTTTAAAAAAAATAAGTAAGAGTGACAAGTCATTCTTTTTTATGGCTCCTGCGATAGCTTGGCAAATCTGTTTTTTCTTTTTACCGCTTTTGTTTGTTGTACAGTTAAGCTTTTGTTCAGATTTGTTTCAAAATGTTTCGCTTGAATATTTTGCTCAGGTTATAAAAACATCACACTTTTTTGTTATATTTAGATCTTTGCTGCTTGCAAGTATTACGGCGAGTTGCTGCCTGCTCATTGGGTATCCAGTTGCATACTATGTTGCTTTATGTGCTCCAGCTCGTATGAAATCAAAATTAATGTTTTTAATTGTTTTGCCATTCTTAACCAATTTGTTGGTGCAAGTATACGCTTGGTTTTTTATCTTAGAAAAGCATGGCGTTTTAAATAAATTTTTAAATTTTGTCGGCATTGACGTCGGTCATTTATTAAATAGTCAGTTTGCTATGTATTTAGTTATGTTTCATGTCTATTTACCCTTTATCATTATGCCGCTTTATTCTACTTTGGAAAAAATTAACATTCGGCTGATTGAATCCTCATTAGATTTGGGCGCTTCTTATTTTCAAACGTTTTGTAGAGTTGTTTTGCCATTGTCACTGCATGGTATTAAAACAGGATTTTTCTTAGTCTATGTCACATCATTTGGGGAATATGTTATTCCTTCACTTATTGCAGGACAAAAAAAATATTTTGTTGGTACGCTCATTTCGGAATATTTTTTCATTGGAAAAGATTGGCATGTTGGTGCCGCTTTTACCTGCTTAAGTTCAGCAACGTTTATAGTATCAATTTTAATCTGGCAAGTTGCTTTGCACAGGCTAGTTGATCGATTGCAAAGGGCATGAACATGTTTCATTCTATAAATTTTTCAAAAACGATGCTCGCAGTCTTTGTTGCATCTGTGTACATTTTTTTATACACCCCGATTATGGTTTTAGTATTGTATTCATTTAATCAAGGCGGCTTTCCTGATGCCTGGCAAGGTTTTTCGTTGCATTGGTATCAAGATTTATTCCAGTCAGAAGAAATTTGGCGAGCATTTCTCAATTCAGTTATTGTTGCATGCGTTTCGTCATTTTTAAGCGTGAGTATGTCGATACTTTTAGTGCATGGTGTTCGTCATTATAAACGCAACGTAGTTCCTTTGTTTTATGTTAATGCTTTAATTCCAGATATTGTGCTTGCAGTTGGAATGCTTTCATTGTTTTCATATTTGACGGTGCCTTTGGGGCTAACAACATTGATAGCTGGCCATACATTGCTTGGTCTTGGATTTTCTATGCCGATCATTAAAGGTCGATATGATGAATTGGACAAAAGTTTGATTGAAGCGTCTTTAGATCTTGGTGCTTCGATGCGATATACTTTTATTCATGTCATTGTTCCGTTTTTATATCCAGCAATATTAGTAGCTTTTTTGCTATCAATTATTATATCTTTTGATGATTTTTTAATTTCGTTTTTTTGTTCTGGTTCATCGGTTCAAACGCTTTCTTTGTATATTTTTTCTATGATTCGTTCTGGAATTTCTCCTGTGGTCAATGCGTTATCAACACTACTTTTGATAGGTAGTTGTTTTATGTTGTTTATTATGATGATGCTTCAGAGAAATTTATTTAGAGACTAAAAGGGTGGTGCGACGTGTTTTTAAAAAATTTATATCGATTACTCGCAGTTTGTTCGTGGATAGCAATTATTTACGGATTTTTAATGCTGCCGTATCTTTTTAAGGACTTAGAATCTAAGGAAAAGTCTTTACGAGTTTACACATGGGCGCACAGAATTGATGAATCAATATTGCGTGATTTTGAGAAAAAAACCGGTATCAAGGTTTACTTAAATTATTATGAAAGTAGCGAAGAGCTTCTGACTAAGCTTGAAATGATGCCAACAGCTGATTGTGATATCATGTTGCCATCGGGTTATATTATTGAGCCAATGATTAAAGCTGGACTGGTTAAAAAATTAGATAAATCTCGCTGTAGATTTATGAAAAAAATATATCCTGAATTTTTAAACATGTACTACGATCTTGAAAATGAATATAGCTTGCCTTTGTACTGGGATGTGTTTGGGATTGGTTATAATAAAAATATTGTTGATGACAGCACTATTTCGCTCGATATGATTTTTGACCTTAAACATGTTATCGGTGGTGAAATTGCAATGACTGAAGATGCTCGTGAGGCAATATTTTTAGCTGCAAGTTATCTAGGCTTGCCTTTAACTCATTTCTCAGATGATCAGCTTGAGCAGATATACCAATTATTGCACAAGCAAAAATCATGGGTTGGTTCATACACTGACTCGCAACAGGGATACTTTTTATCATCAAATACTTTTGCAGTCGTCGTTTCTGATCGGGAAACAATTTGCCGAAAAATGTTAACCAGTGATTTTATTAAATTTAGTCTTTTACCTACTGGATCGATGCTACGAACTGACAGTGTCGTCATTAGTGCTCAGACTCAAAAAGAAGATCTTGTGTATCAATTTTTAGAGTTTCTTTTTTCCTCGCAAGTTTTGCAGCATCATTGCCAAAAATATTGCATTTTACCAACGACGCGAGAAGTTTTAAAATCTTTGGACCAAAAATATATTGGCGTGGATAATTTATATCCTGGAACTGATGAATTTAAAAAACTTGTTGTGTTTAACCATGGACTCACTCAAAAAGAAATTAATGATTTTTGGATTAGATTTAAAGCTTCGTAAGAGACTTAATATGAAAACAAATAAATTTTATGTAACAACCCCTATTTATTATGTTACCGCTGCTCCTCACTTGGGATCGCTGTATTCAACACTTCTAGCAGATGTTGCAGCGCGTTACCATCGAATGATGGGTCAAGAGGTGTTTTTTTTAACAGGTACCGATGAGCATGGACAAAAAGTAGCTGAAGCTGCAAAAAAAGCTGATAAAAATCCAAAAGAATTTGTTGATGGATTTATTGAATCATACACTTCAATGTGGAAGCTGTATGAAATTGAATATACAAAATTTATAAGAACAACAGACCAGTACCATGTGCATGCGGTACAAACATGGATTTCTCGTCTGCTCAAACAAGGTGACATTTATAAAGGCGCGTACACTGGTTGGTACTGCACTCCTTGTGAAACGTTTGTAACTGAAAAAGATCAGAAAGATCAGAACCCGGGCTCCGCACAAGGCTTCGCCGAGGCAAGAGAAGTTACCTGTCCGTCATGCCTGCGACCAACGAATCAAATTTCAGAAGAATGTTACTTTTTTAGACTCTCGGCATATCAAGATAAGCTACTTCAATTCTTTGAGCAGCATTCTGATTTTATTACTCCTAAAGAGCGGTTGCATGAAGTCATATCTTTTGTAAAAGATGGCTTAAAAGATTTAAGTATTTCTCGAACTACTGTTTCATGGGGGATTCCATTTCCTGGCGATAGTAAACACGTTACGTATGTGTGGGCTGATGCTTTAAATAATTATATTACAGCTATTGGCTATGGCAGACCTGAAACTGAAAAAGACTTACATTTTTGGTGGCCTGCTGATTTGCAAATTTTGGGTAAAGACATTGTCAGATTTCATGCGATTTACTGGCCAGCATTCTTGATGGCATCAGGGCTTGAAATGCCTAAAAAACTTTTAGTTCATGGTTGGATTAAAGTTGGTGACGCCAAAATGTCGAAATCTTTGGGCAACGCAGTTGATCCTCGTAGCTTGGCTGCTTTGTATGGAGTTGATCAAATTCGTTATTATTTAACGCGTAAAATGGCTATCACTCAAGACTCAGAGTTTAGCATTGCCGATATTGAGCAATGCATTAATTCAGAATTGGCTGATGATTTAGGAAATTTACTCAATCGTTGTTCAACGCTTGCTGAAAAATATAGTTATACTACTATTCAAGGTTCGGCCTCATGGTCCCCTGAAAGCAAAAAGCTGCAAGAGCAATGTGCAAAAATGATTCAAGAATCTCTTTCTTTAATCGAGCAAGGATTTTTCTATCGTGCTGTTAATCATGTATGGGAATTTATTAATCATGTAAATTCTTATTTTCATGCGTCTGAGCCATGGAAGTTAGCTGCAGGCAATCCGGCAAAATTCCAAGAAACTATTGCAGCCACCGTGTACAGCCTGAGAGCTATTGCCGTTATGCTTTGGCCAGTGATGCCACAAAAAATGGAAATGCTTCTTGAAAGTATTGGGTACACATTGCCAGAAGATAAAGCAATGATAAGCGTCATTGAAAACGTGAATTGGAATGACTCTTTAACGATAAAAAAAATTGAAACACTCTTTAAAAAATACGAAAAAATTATGGAAGAAAAAACAATCCCAGCAGCTCCACAAGTTGAAGTAAATTATGCATCTATCGAAGATTTTGCAAAAATCGATCTTCGAGTTGGTATGATTTTCCAGTGTGAAATCGTTGAAAAATCAGACAAGCTGCTCAAGCTTCAAGTTGATTTTGGTGATTTTGGCAAACGACAAATTTTTTCTGGCATGAGAAAATATTTTACACCAGAAGATTTAATCGGTAAGCAAGCAGTCTTTGTAGTGAACTTTAAGCCGCGTATGATGATGGGTATGCCATCAGAAGGTATGATGCTTACAGCTGACGGTGCCTTGGTTACTGTTTCAAGCAGCATCCCTAACGGTGCTCAAGTTCGATAAATTGTAAATTATGTATATAAAAAAAATACCGTACTTTTTAATGAGTGCGGTATTTTTTTATAAAATTATTGAGGTAGTAAGTCGAGAAGTATGTTTGCTTTTTGAATTTGTGCAGTAACGCTATCTTGTGTGTTACTTATTTCTGCTGAAAGATTATATAAAATGCGATCGGTAGGATTATTTTTCCAATTTTGCAGTCGTGTTTGCATGATTGGAATTTGTGATGCAAAAAGTTCTGATTGGAGCTCTAATTCTTGTAATGTAGATTTTTCTATAGAATTCAATTTTAGTACATAGGCACCACGAATGCTCTGCGTGAGTACTTCTAATGTTTCTCTCAAGGAAATACCATTTTCTATATGTTGTATTATGATTTGATGCCGTACTTCGGGTTGATTTTCTGATGGCGACACAGAGCTACAAGAAATCAAAATAACAAACAACCTAAATAATATTTGAACATAAATATTATTTGTTAAGTTTTTTTTGAACATGTTGCGTTGTTGAATGTTGTAAGTGCTGAAAGTTAGATTTAATAAAGAATGAGTTTTTCATAAAATCATCTTTTTCTGCTTGATAATTATTGGTAGATGGTGCAGATGCAAAACTATATAATTCAACAAATAGGCAGCAGAATAATATTTTTTTAACCATGATAAACTCCTTTTTTAAGTTTTGCGATAATCTTTTTATTCTATGATTTCTTTATTTTCAATCAATTTAGCATTTTGAGCACCAACATAAATAGCTGCAACAATCCAAAATCCAATAACTCCAAGGCTGATGAGTGAACCATACATCATCAAATTTTGAATTGAAAGTACTGGATTATTTTCTACATTAAGCCAGCCGCCAATTTGCGCACCAGACATTTTTGCAGATCGTGACCCGAACATATCGATGATGCCTTTTGTTTTGAATTTAGCATCTTTGCTTGTTGGAATATACATCATTTCTTTTACAGGGTTATTGACTGCATAAGCTACAGCTTTTACAACGAGCATAGCACCAAACGTTGCCCATAATAAATGTATGGCTGATGGATGTGTAAGGTTGTAAAAACTATATAAACCAATGAGTGCAGCTGCAAAAGCTACTGGGTAAATTAAAAGACAAATTCGTGTTCCAAATTTTTTAATAGCATAGCTCGTGCCAAGTAGCGCAATGAAGAAAGCTAAAGTATTGATCGAAACACCATAAACACCCTTGAACCATTTAAACGTGATGTGATCAAAAATGACAGATGCTTGAGAATTCATTTGATATTCAACAATGGTTCCAGCAATTTCATAAAATGTTGAAACGATTAAAATGCCCATAAGGTATGGTTTGGTACATAAAAGTTTTAAACCACTTAAAACGTTATGAACTTTTGGTTTTTCAACAACGTCACTTTTCATTTCACTAGCAGGAACTGTTTTCATGAGATAATAAATCGTTGTGATAAAAAGACCTAAGCACACAACTACGATTGCGTAAAAAGGCCAGATCACTGTTGTTTTGATAAGTAAGAGCGATGATCCACCAATGGCACCAAATTGGCCTGCTGCAATAATGAAAGGGAATCCGCGCTTTGCTTGATCTGATGTTGAAGAACTTACGGTAAAAGACCAAAAAAGAGCAACTACTAAAGAACCAAAGCTTTCAGTAAACAAATATCCTAAGATACCGCTTGTTGCTAAAATAGTTCTGCCTAAATATGCATCACCATACATATGTTTGAAAAATAAAATTCCAGTCATGATGGAAAAAAAGATCATGTAAAAAGATGCAATGATGTACATCAATTTATGTTTTTCAACCATATCAACAAGTTTGCTGTAGATCATAACAAGAACGAGAACAAAAAGAGGAGAAATAGTTTTTAGGGTAGGGATCCACAAACGTCCAGCATCGTCAGCCCATCCAAGTGATGGCGGAAAAGCAAGTTTGTATAAAACAAGATCTTTAAGGAGCCTCATGAGCCAATATGTGCCGATAGTAAATATGAAAGCTAGCGCTAAGAAGCTGAACTTTCTCATTTCTTCGCGTTTGATGTCTGGATAAAAAAATTGGATAAATGTGGTAAACATGAATTAAAGCCCCTTAAATAAATTCCCTAACAAGAAAAACTCCGACATAAAGTATGCCGGAGTTTTTCGATACGTATCAAGTTTTGGATACAAACAAAGGATGTTATCCGATGATTTCGCCACTTTTAACAAGTTTTTGATTTTTGCTACCAACGTAAAAAGCAGCTAAGATCCATACACCAATAATACCAAGGCTGATAAGTGAACCATAAAGCATAAGGTTTTGAATTGATGCTAAAGGATTTCCTTTAACGTTCAAGAAACCACCGATTTGAGCACCAGAAGCTTTTGCTGATCGTCCACCAAGCATATCAATGATACCTTTAGCTTTGAATTTAGCATCTTTACTTGTTGGAATGTACATCATTTCTTTTACTGGATTGTTAACAGCGTATGAAACACCTTTAACAACCATCATAACGCCAAATGTTGCCCAGAAAAGAGTCATCGCTGTTGACAGACCACTTTGGTAGAATGCGTACAATGCAATGATACTAACTGCGCAGCTTACAGGATAAATTTGTAAACAAACACGAACACCAAATCTTTTGATAACAGCGCTTGTTCCTAAAAGAGCAAGAGCAAAAGCTAAGCCGTTTGAAGCAACACCAAAGATTCCCAAGAACCATTTGAATGTTGATTCATCAAAAAGAAATGACGCTTGTGATTTCATTTGGTAATCCATGATTGTTCCAGAAATTTCATAGAATGTTGAAACAACTAAAACACCAAGTAGATATGGTTGTGTAAATAAAAGTTTAATACCACCAAACATGTCTGGTTTAGATTTTTTTTCTTCTTTATCAGATCTCATTTGATCTGCAGGAGTTGTCGCTACTAAATAACGAATTGAAGCCATTAAACCAATTAAGCAACAAACAGCAACAGCAAATAGCGGCCATGTTGGAAGAGTTTTAATAAGCATTAAAGATGAACCGGTGATTGAACCGATTTGTCCAAGAGCAACGATGAAAGGGAAAGCTCTTTTTGCTTGTTCAGCTGTTGAAATACTAACAGTAAATGACCAGAAAAGTGCAACTAAAACAGAACCCAAAGATTCAGTTAAAAGGTAGTTGCAAATACCTGTGTATTTTAAAATTGTAGCACCAACAAACTCAGAACCATGAGCTTGCTGTAGATATAAAACAGTTCCGATTACTGCAAAGCAAACTGTATAAAAAGTTGCAATGATGTAGAACAATTTTTGTTTTTCAAACATATCGACAAGTTTTGTGTAGATCATAACTACGCCAAGAACTACGAAAGGTGAAATTGCTTTTGTTATAGGAGCCCATTGACGGCCTTCGTCTGCGTTGTAACCAAGAGAAACTGGGAACGCTAGTTTGTATAAAACTAAGTCTTTTAGAAGTCGTAGCAACCAGTAAGCACCGATTGTGAACAAGAACGCTACAGCTAACAATGAATATTTTTTTATCTCATCTTTTTTAATGTCTGGATAAAAGAACTGAACAACACCTGTGATCATAGAAAATTACCTTTCTTATGTAATTATTAAATTTTTATTTCTTATATTTGGAGAGGTGTAAATATTGACTATTTTTCCTATAAATAAAATAATAGTCCAAAAAATAGAATAACGAAAAATCTTAGAAAGTATAGTTTTAAGGCTTACTTTCATCTGTTCGAGCAAACTTTTTGCAGTTTTCGTTTGGGCATGAGAGCGTTATATTTCCATCTTTATCAGTTTTTTTAAGCATGTAGGGAAATTTGTCGCACTCGCTGCATGGACTATCTTGGATGTCTGAAAAAATTGCATAACGACATTCTGGGTATTTGTTGCAGCCCCATAAAGTTCCGCCACTCCATTTTCGTTCTTCTATGTACCCCGCGCACTGCGGGCAACAAAATGAAGCTTTTTTGCGCTGAATGTAGGTGCACTCTGGATAACCTGAGCATCCTACAAAATCGCCAAAACGACCATGTACTTTGCGCAGAGGCTTGTCACACTTTTCACATGATCCAAGAGGGCAGCGTTCTTTTTTTTGAGCAGATTTTTCAGAAGGCGTAGTTGTTTTTGCAATCGTAGGACTAACGCGCCAACAAACAATGCTTAAAATAGCCAGCGCTATGATTGCGACAACTGACCATACAAATGTTGCTGATTTTTTTATAAACATAATTTTTTATTTATGGGATCGAGCTGCGCCGCCTGTTATCAAGCCTATACAAAATATAAGAAAATAATTAACTCCGTTATCTTCTATATGTGATTTTATTTCATCCATATCTTCTTGATGCATTCTTGTTTCAGAACGCTTAGTCTCATTTGTTTTTTTTGGAGTTTCACTTGCTTGAGCAGTTTCTTGTGGCTTTTCAGGACTAGTTGAACAATTTCTTAAAGCTATGAATGGTAACGTGCTGATCTGTGGTCGAGTTGCTCTGAACATGCTGTAGCTGTTTGCAGATGAAAAAACTAGAAAAGAGAAAAGTGCGAAAAATTTGAAATTCTTTTTGTTCATGAATGTTCCTAAGGATTAATTTTGTTCTTCCAATGTCACGGTGTGCTTACAATCATCTTGTGGACAGATCAGCGTTGTTTTTCCAGTGCGATCTGT
This sequence comes from Candidatus Babeliales bacterium, assembly GCA_041660205.1. Classification (NCBI taxonomy): domain Bacteria; class Candidatus Babeliae; order Candidatus Babeliales; species Candidatus Babeliales bacterium. Next base: position 13,962 of record JBAZWT010000005.1, on the reverse strand, counting down.
TTTTTTGATCATGTAGACACTTTTGTTACATTTTGGACATGGAGTTTGCTCAATGTCTGAGAAAATCGAGAATTTACATTTAGGATAGTTTTGGCAACCCCATAATTTTCCACCGCGCCATTTGCGTTCAGCGATAGTTCCACCGCACAAAGGACATGGAAACGATGCAATGTTTTGTTTGATGTTTTTGCATTCTGGATATCCTGAGCATGCAATAAATTCGCCGAATCGGCCTTTCATTTTACGCATAGGTTTGCTGCATTTGCTGCAAGCTTCATCTAAAAGCGTTGGACCTTCTGTGTCCTCAGAAAGAACGATTGAACCATCATCTTTGCGTTCAAATTTACTTGTAAAAGTACATTTTGGAAAACCAGGGCATCCAAGGAAACTGCCATTTTTTCCAAGTCGTACAACTAATTTTCTTTCTTTGCATGTTGGGCATTCAATTTCAGTTTCTTCTAAAGTTTTTTTACCAAGCTTGCTTGTTTGACCTTTGAATTTTTCTAAATCTTTTTCGAAAGAGCCCCAAAATTCTTTTAGCAAAACATCACGCTCAAGTTGGCCTGTTGCAATTTTATCAAGATCTTCTTCCATGTGTGCTGTAAATTTAAGATCCATAATCTTAGGAAGATTTTCATCAAGCATTTCAGTTACTTTCATACCAAGGTCAGTTGGTATAAAACGTTTTTTATCGAGCTCGACATATTTTCGTGCCTGAATCGTGCTTAAAATAGTTGCATAGGTACTTGGTCTGCCAATTCCTTGTTTTTCAAGTTCTTTGACAAGCGTCGCTTCAGAAAATTTTGCTGGTGGTTGAGTAAAATGTTGCTTAGGGTCTAGCTTTTCAAGAGCTAATGGATCTTTTTCAGCAAGCCCATTTGGCAATTTAACAACTTTGTCGTCATCTTCTTCTTCTGTTTGATACGCTTTTAAAAATCCGTCAAACGTTAATGTTGACCCAGTAACTCTGAAGGTATATTTTCCAGCGTTAATGATAACTTGGCGTTGCGCATAGATGGCAGGTTTCATTTGTGATGCAACAGCTCGTGACCAGATAAGCTGGTATAATTTATAAATTTCTGCTGAAACATAAGGCCGTATGTCATCTGGTTTTAAACTCATGTCAATTGGTCTGATTGCTTCGTGAGCGTCTTGAGCACCTTCTTTTTTGCCATATAAATTTGGCTTTGAAGGTAAATAGGTTTTTCCCCACTCAGCCATGATAAATTCTCTGGCACCATCAATTGCAGTTTGAGATAGTCGCGTTGAATCAGTTCTCATGTAGGTAATAAGCGCTGTTGGAGCTTTTGGATCTTCAAGCGGAACACCTTCATACATGCTTTGAGCAAGTGTCATAGTTTTTTTAACTGAAAAGCCAAGCTTGTTAACAGCTGCTTGTTGCAAACTACTTGTGATAAATGGCGCTACAGGATTTTTGATACGCTCTTTATCAACAATGCTTTCAATGAAATAATTTGTATTTTTTAAATCGTTGACCACTTTAGTTGTTTCAGCTTCGCTTTTGAGCTCAGCAGCTTTTTTATTGATATGAGTCAACATTGCGTTGAAACTATTTTTTCCGTGATTGAAAGCACCTTCGAGAGACCAATATTCTTCAGCCTTAAAAGCTCTAATCTCTTTTTCGCGCTGACAAACTATTTTAAGAGCTACCGATTGAACTCGTCCTGCTGAAAGTCCTTTAGCTAGTTTTCTCCATAGAATCGGAGATACTTCGTAACCAACCCAGCGATCTAAAACTCGACGCGCTTGTTGTGCAAACACTTTAGGAAGGTCAACTTTTGAAGGATGTTTAATTGCGTCAACAATTGCTGACTTAGTGATTTCGTTAAAAGTGATACGGTGAATTTTATCTTCGGGAACAAACTTTTTAATTTCTTGCTCCACGTGCCATGCAATGATCTCCCCTTCACGGTCAGGATCTGGCGCAAGATAGACTTCATCAGATGATTTAGCTGCTTTGACAATTTCACTGATGACTTTTTCTTTATCTTTAATTGTAACGTACTCGAGTTGAATACCATCATTTTCCATGGTGATTCCAAGACCTTTTGAAGGAAGATCTTTAATGTGTCCAACGGTGGACATCACTTTAAATTCATTATCAAGAAATTTTGTAATGGTTTTGATTTTTCCAGGTGATTCAACAATGAGCAGTTTTTTCATATCGTTCTAGTTAAAAAGTGAAGAGAGATTTGATGTGTGCTTTGACGTAGTTATTTGTATAGATAAAGGATTTTGTCTGATAAGTCAAATCTCAGGCTTAAATTTTTATTTTCTTTGTGATACTTTTAAACAAAATTTGAATATAGATTTAACAGATCTCCTTTGGAACTATGAGAGTTTAGCTTTTTGAAGTAATTTTGCTCACTTAGGTGTTAATTTTATCAGCAAGCTGAGGTTTCATAAGAAGTATAAAAAATAAGGATTGTTGCCGTGGCTACCTTTTTTCAATTCGCTTACCAGGTGCCTTTGATTGTGAGCCTTGCGTTCTTAGCGTTCATAATTTTTATTCGTTATAAATGGTATCAACCTACGCTTTATGTTTATCCACTTGCTGATTTTTTACAAAAGCGCGGACTTCAGGCTTCATCACTACCTGCAAAGTTTTTCTTTTGGATTCGCTTGATCAGTTTAGTGCTGATGGCAATTTTGATAGGTAAGCCGCAATTTGTTGACTCGAAATCCAAAATTACTGTTGATGGAATAGATATTGTTCTTGTACTTGATGTCTCAGGAAGTATGAATTTCTTTGATGATATTAAAGATCGTCGGTCTCGTTTATCGGTTGCAAAGCAAGAAGCATTAAACTTTATAGATAAAAGACAAAATGATGCAATAGGACTTGTTATTTTTGGTCGGTATGCAATCGCTCGATGTCCGTTAACGCTTGATAAAAATATTTTAAAAGAGATTGTCAGTGATTTAGAAATTGGGCAGCCAAGCCGTGATATGGCCGATGGCACCATGCTTTCCCAGGGACTTGTAACTGCAGTTCGAAGACTGCAAACAACAAAATCAAAAAGTAAAATCATCGTGCTGCTTACTGACGGTGAACCGTCACCTGGAGATCTTGATCCTAAAGATGCCTTACTCGTTGCTAAAAATATTGGTGTAAAAGTTTATACGATTGGCATTGGTGGTGACCAAGGAGGACTTATCGATGATCCTGTTTTTGGAGTTCGGGTTGCTGGAATGCCGCTTAATAAGTCTTTGCTCCAAAAAGTTGCACAAGAAACGGGTGGACAGTTTTTTGAAGCAAAAAAACCACAAGATTTAAAAATGATTTATGACAAAATTGATAAACTCGAAAAAAAATCATACGAGACTGAATTGTATAATAAATATCACGATTATTTTATGCCTATTTTGTGGTGGGTGATAATGTTGATAAGTTTTGAATTGTTTGTAGCAACATGGGTTTGGTTTATTGTATAAGAGGATAAGTAGAACATGCAAAATATTCATTGGGCTGGCTTACAAAATATTTCTCTGGCCATTGTTTTAACATCTATCGTTTTAATATTTTTACTCATTCGTTGGTTTAAGACTATGCGAGCACTTGATCGTTTAGCTTTAAAAAAATGGCGAGATCTTTTGGTGAAAAATGCATCACTCACGCGTCGCGTGATTAAAACAGCACTATTTTTTATAGGCTTTTGTTTTTTAATGCTTGCTTTGCTGCGACCACAGTGGAATAAAAAAGATGAGATTGTTGAGCAAGAAGGTCGTGATCTTTTAATAGCAGTTGATATTTCTCGCAGCATGCTTGCCCAAGATGCCAAACCGAATCGATTAGAATTCGTTAAAAAAAAGATTAAAAAACTACTTTGTAATTTATCATGTGAGCGAGTGGGCTTACTTCTTTTCTCTGGTGAAACAGTACTGCAATGTCCGTTAACTACTGACTACTCAGCGTTTTTTATGTTTTTAGATGGGCTTGATGTTGAAACAATTTCTTCGGGCACGACAACCATTGAAGGAGCTTTGTCCCGAGCTATTTCGGTATTTGAGTCGATGCCAACAAAAAAAACAAAATTAGTGTGTCTTTTTACAGATGGTGAAGATTTTTCAACAAATCTTGCAGGGGTAAAAAGCAAAGCTGAAGAGCAAGGTTTGTCTGTTTTTACCTTTGGAGTTGGAACGTCTCGCGGGGCACCTATTCCGATAGTTAATCATAAGGGTGCGTGCATTGGATTTGAAAAAGATGACAAGGGTGCCATTGTTATGTCGAAATTAAATGAAGAAGTTTTAAAAAACTTGTCAGAGCAAACCGGTGGAAAATATATCCGCATGGTCGAGTCTGATGATGATATTAAGCAGTTTATTTCAATTGTTCAGTCTTTTGAAAAAGACAGTTTAGAGGGAAGGTCTGTTTCGAGATTTCAAGAGCAGTATCCCTATTTTATTGCGGTAAGTTTTATATGTTGTGCTGTGGAATGGTTATTATGAAAAGATCTATTATTTTTGCAACGTTGTTAAATTCATGTTTTATTCATTCAAATTTTATTGTTGATAGTTTATCGAACTATCGTGGTAATCATGCTTTTGCCAAAAAAGATTTTAAACGTGCTCAAGCGGAATACAGCAAAATTCTTGAGAGCAGTCCATACGATCCTGAGGCAAATTATAACGTTGGCTTATCTTTATATAAACAAAATCGATTTGAAGATGCTCAGCATTATTTCGATCGCGCAGAGCAGTCTGCTGGTAAAAACAATGTACTGCTAGAGCAAGCATTATTTAATGAAGGTAATGCATACGTGCAGCTTAAAAAACTTGAGAATGCATTGAAATCGTATGAAAAAGTTTTGGAAGTAAATCCGAAAAATCAGCAAGCTCAGCAGAATATAGATATTGTTAAAAAAATGATGCAGCAACCACCAGACCAGCAAGATCAAGATAATGGATCCGATGATCAAAAAGATGAAAATCAAAAAAATAAAGACGGAAAACAGAAAAAAAATAAAAAGGATCAGCGATCGAACGATCAGCGATCGAATGATCAACAATCAGATGATCAAGACTCAAGTGATCAAGATTCTGACGATCTAGACCAGAAAGAAAAGCAAAAACAGGAAAGCAGCAAGCAGAAAAAACAGCAGGGTAAAAATAACAAAGGGGATGAGCAAGATAATCAAGCTGATCAGCAAGCTGATGAAAATGATACTCAGGAAAATAAAGATCAGCAGCTTGAAAAGTCCAAGAAGCAAACAAGAGATGGAAAGCAAACACAAAAAGAAAAACAACAAGAACAGTCCTTACAAAAATCACAAGAGCAACAAGATCAGTTTAATGACCAAGATGAAAAAGGCAATGCTGCAGAGCTGCAAGATGAACTTGCAGAGCAGGTGGAAGCAAAGCCTGAAGATGATGATCGCTTAGATAAACGTAGTGCACTTGTGATGCAGAAAATGTCTGAGCATGAAGATAATTTGCAAAAACAAATATTGAAAATGAATGTTTCAAAATCGGGAGCGGCAAAATATGGACAAAAAAATTGGTAAAGCGCTAGCATACTCGTCACTTTTTTACGTACTAGTTTTATGTGGAGAGCTTTTTGGGCATGATAAAAAGATACATATACAGATGTATGACATGCAAAAAAATTTGGTTAACCAAGTAGAAGCTGGTGTACCATTTTATCTTTACGTGAAAGCAGAGAATTTTGAAAATGCTCAGGAACCAAAAAATCTTTCTGAGTTCCAACATTTTCCTATGTCACCATGCGGCACTCAGCAAGAAATTTCATTTATTAATGGACAACAAAGTAAAAAAATTACGTTTATGTATGTTGTAACTCCTGAAAAAAAAGGCTCATTTTCTTTAGGGCCTATAGAAATTCAAGACGGTAATGGCGACAGCGTTTTTTCAGAAAAAATAAAAATAGAAGTTGGTGACGGGACAACTATTACTCCTGCTAAGCATCATAAACAGCCATACGTGCTACACGCAGCTATTGATAATAAGTCGGTGTATGTTGGACAAAAAGTAAAACTGCTCATTCGTTTTTGCTACCAAGATCAGTATCAACAATTAATGCTTTCTGATTCACAGCTTAATAATTTTCATCGTGGATTTGTTTCCGAAAGTTCGCAAAAAGGATCTACTAAAATAGGTAATGAGCAGTATGACCATGAGCAGTGGATGATGGAACTGTATCCGGAAAAAACTGGTACGTTAACAATTCCTATGTTTCAAGCTGCGTTTATTCCTGCTTTAAAATATCAAAGTGGTTTTGGTTCAGTGTTTGGATTTAGTATGCAAAGCGCTGTTCGATCAAATCCAAAAACGCTAGAAGTTAAACCATTGCCCCGTAGTAAAGAATTTAAAGACGTGACTGCAATTGGAACTTTTGACAGTTGCGTTTTTGAATTGCAGCAAAAAAAGGGAGCGGTTGGGCAAGGTTTGGTTGCAACTATGGTTATCCGTGGAGATGGAAATCTTGAAATCATAAAAGCACCTGAATTAAAACTTCCTGATGGTCTGAATAGCTACCAAGGTAATAGCACAACAGAGCGTTTAAGCGATGAGCAGTCTAGTAAAAAATTTGAATGGATTATTCAAGGTGATAACGATGGAACATTTACTATTGAGCCTCAGAAGTTTGCGTATTTCGATCTTAGCTCACAAACATATAAAACCCTTAAAAGTGATAAAGCGTTACTGACAATTACTGCTGCAGCGCCAGTGGTATCGGATACAGTGCCGTCAGATAAAAAAGAGCAGGCGTCTGGCATCGTAAAAAAATCTAACGTAGAGCAACCGTATGTTTTTAAAGATCATGAAATTAATTTTATTAACCAAATTTATTTGAACCAAATGAGTTTGAATCAAACGAGTTTAGGTAACATGAGCTTGAATCAAAAGGTCGGGTTGCAATCTTTAATCTATCGGCTGCTGACATGGATAATTATATTGATGGCAATACTAGCTATCTTAGTAGGAGCGTTCTGGTTTTCTGAACCTTATGTACGCAACTGCTTTTGGATGCAATCTTTATATTTTAAATATTTATTTAAAAAAAATTATCGTAGCCAGAACACCTTAGCTTTATATCACTTGTTTGTTACGTTGGGGAAGTTTTATGGATTTGATCTGCTGGGAGATGAGCTTGCACAATGTTTTGTAGCGTTGAAGTTACCGCCTGACGCATGGCAAAAATGGCAACAATTTGTACGCAAGATGCTTGCAATAAATTTTGCAGGAGCTCAAAGCTCCCAGCAAGAGAGCCAAGAGGTATTTTTGCTTGCGCAGTACTGGTTTTACATCATACTTTCTTGTTGCAAACTGCAAAAAAAAAGTTACCCTGATAAAGGTATAATGTCTTAAATTGATACTTTCTGATTGGATTTTTATGATTGACCAGTTATTTGAAACGCTTGACGCGGTAGAATCGGTTTTTTGGACTTATGGTGGAGCTCCAGCGCTTTTCATATTTGGATTTTATCTTTCATATAAATCACGCTTTTTTCAAATACGTCAATTTCCTGAAGTCATAAAAATTTTTAAAGCATTCGCAACAGAAAAACAGGATGATACCAGTCGCGGTGTTTCTCCGATCTATGCATTCTTTACTTCTATTGGTGGTTGTATTGGTGTTGGAAATATAGTTAGCGTGTGCATTGCAGTACAACTCGGTGGTCCTGGAGCTGTGTTTTGGATGTGGATAGCCGCTATTTTGGGAATGCTTGTTAAGTATGGTGAAATTTATTTAGGTGTAAAGTTTCGCATTAAAAATAATGAAAATAGTTATACCGGTGGACCGATGATCTTTCTGCAGCATGTTCCTGGTGGAAAAATTCTTTCACGCATCGCCGCTGTGCTTATTTGTTTGTACGGTATTGAGCTCTACATTTTTAGAACAGTCACTGAAAGTTTATCAGTTTGTTGGAATTTAAATGAGTACGTAGTCATATTTACGTTATTGTTTTTAGTTGTTGGAATCGGACAAGGTGGAGTTAAAATCGTTGGTCGATTGTGCGCCGTCATTATTCCTGTGTTTTTAGTGGGATACACGAGCATGGGTATGTGGGTACTAATTGCCAATGCTGCAAAAATTCCTGCAATGCTATATTCAATTTTTGCTCATGCATTCTCTGCTCATGCTGCCATTGGTGCATTTGTTGGAACAAGTAGTAACGTTATGCTTTCTGTTCGTCATGGCGTGCAAAGAGCTTGTTACACTGGTGATATTGGTGTTGGGTATGCATCAGTTGTTCATGCAGAAACTAAAGAAGCAGTTCCTGCAAAACAAGCAATTTTTGGTATTATCGATATTTTTCTAGATTCATTTATTGTTTGCACCATGAGTTTGTTTTTGATTTTGCTTACTGATACATGGCATCAAAACATTCATGTAAATGTTATGGTCGCTCAAGCTCTTTCTAAAACGTTTCCATTTGTTTTTGCTATATGGCCACTTTTTATTTTCTTACTTGGATATTCAACGTTGATTGCGTTTTTTGCAGCAGGTCGTCGTGCCGCAACGTTTTTATCTCCACGGTATGGAGCACAATTTTTTGTAGCACTTGCAACCTGTGCATTTATAATATTCTCATTTGTAGGTACATCGAACAATTGCCAATCAATGATGGCAATTGTTGGAGCATTACTGCTGATGATTAACTTGTATGGATTGTTCTTCTTGAGAGACGAAATTTCATTTGATTTGCGATCACATAAGTAAAAACAGTTTAAATAAAAAAGCCCGGTTTAGTTCCGGGCTTTTTTATGATCTATTTTATGCAACGACTTTTTTAACGGTCGGTTTTTCAACTACTTTTTTTACAGCAGTTTTTTTTACTTCAGAAAAATCTTTTTTAAGTTTTTCAACTTCTTTATCAGTAAGTGCTCTAAAGAATCCAACTTCCAAGCCTTTTTTAGTTAGGCCGGCAAAACTAGTTCTATCTAATTTTTCAACGAAATATCTAAGTTCTTTAAACAAACGTTTGATGATATGTTTTTTACCACTATGAATAGTTAACGTGACAATGTGTTTTGAATGCGGAGAAGTGTGTCGTGCGCTATCAACTTTCATAAAACCATCTTCAAGCTTGATACCTTTTAAAAGTTTATCCAGGTGCTCATCTGTTACCGGTTTATGAGTAGTAACTTGGTATGTTTTTGCGATGTTGAATTTTGGATGAGCCAATTTTTGGGTAAGATCGCCATCATTTGTCATGACAATCAGTCCAGTTGTGTTTCGATCAAGTCGTCCGATTGGATACAAACGTTCCGGAATATTTCTAAAAAATGCCGTAATGGTGTTGCGATCCTTCGTGTCAGATAGGGTACACAAAACATCTTTTGGTTTGTTAAACAAAAAGTATAGTTTTTGTTCAGGTAGAATCCGTTTGTTGTTTACTTTGACAGAGTCGTCTTCTGCAAGAGGATGGAATGGTTCAAGAACCACTTTTCCATTAACTTTAACAACGCCAGATTTGATCAGATCGGTAGCTGCACGTCGTGAGCAAACGCCTGATTGGGCAAGAAATTTACTTAATTTATTCATCGTAGTCATGTGATTTTATTTGTTTCGATTAATTTGAAGTGTTGTCTGCCATCGATTACAAGCCGCAAGAGCTAGGTTCTGCGTTTTTAGCTTGTAGGTTCATCTATATTTTGAGCCAACATCTTTTTTTAAATAAGGAAAATAGAGTATGTTATAAGTATAGTTTAAGTAGTTAAAAGAGTCAAAATTGAAAAAGGGTGATTTATGGTTTTAGGCAGGGTTTTCTTTTCATTGGTTGGGTGTTGGATAATGGTGGTCAAGCATATCCTGGTACTCAATCCATTGTATCTTTTCAAAGTTGCCTTTTTATGGTTCTTTCTCGCTTTTGCGGTGACCTATCTGTTTTTTTTACTGTGCCATATTAAAAACATGGTCCATGTCCGTCAGGACCTAGCAATCGAGCTATCGAAAAGTTTAGGGTTTGGTTTTTTAACTTCAACGGCCTTTTTTGCACTGTATGAATGTATTGTGTCCATGCTTTCAAAGTCTGAATTTTTTGCAATTCACAAATCTATGATTTTATCGATGAGCGTGATGAATAGATCTGATATGGCTTTTTATAAAACTATGAGCTTTATGATCGTTTTTACGAGTGCTTATTTTGCCTATAATTCTATTTCCTCGTTACTTGAGACTTGGTGCCAAAAAGCTGTTTTGGATCGATATGGCTTAAGCATTATGATGACTTCCTTGATCTGTTGGGGGTTTTTATGGTTTCTTGCTTATGTGTAAATAATTTTTATAGCAAAAAGGAGAGCTTATGATGACTGAACTTATTCAAGCGATATTTGATCAATTTTCTTTGAAAATATTATATGTAGCTACAGCTTGGTTTGCGACATTTGGATACGCTGCACATTTGATCACCGTGATGCTTTTAACACGACTACCCATGAAAGAATTATTACAACCAGTGGCGCGTTTGCATGCGATGACTGTTGTGGCAAGCTTCTTGCTGTCTCCTATATGCTTTGTTATAAGCTCAGGATTGATACAGGTTTTGTTTCCAGAGTTTGCTGTAGCTCAAGGACTACTGATATGGTTCTCTTTAAATATGATGCTATTTTCTACGTATTTTTTATGCTCTGTGTTTGTTTCGACCACCTGTAAACAATTTCAGTCAAGGCTTATAGCTGTGGATGGAGTTGTAGGGTTTTTGGGTTATTTTGTGCTAAAAGGTTTGGATTTACTTTAATACAATAAAATTCGATTCTTTTCTGGAATTACAATTGTGTCTGCAATGGACAGAAAATCTGTGCGTGGAATTTCAAAGATGGGTAACAGAAAAATATCCATCCAGTTTTCAGATTTAGGCAAAAAGCTTACTTTATCAATGAACTGTTTGGGATGTTGCGGATCGCACTTAAAGAATTCAACGTTTCGGCGCCAACGATCAGGGAATTGATTGCTTTGTGGGTATACACGATTATCGGTCACGCATGAGATCCCCGTAAATTTTTGACAGGTTGGTTCATCTTGCTCAAAGTATACAGTTGGTGAATAATATAAAATCCAATCACCAATATTCATGTGCTCTAGTGGCCCTTTTGGCCCCATGTTAATTTGGGTATATCCTTTATCTCGTACAATATCGACATGCTCTTGGGCGGCTTTTGATATCCAATAACGTCGCATCATTACCACTCTCCTTTTTTTTGAAGATAAAAATTATAGAGAGCCAAATGCAATGTTTTTTTACTTAGGTCGCAAAAAAGTAGATATTTTTTCTTCTATTGTTATGATTGAGTCGATATAATGACACCTTTTTTATTTGAGGAAATTTCATGAAAAAGAATTTTATTTTTACTTTAATCACTGTTTTATCTGTTGCTGGTTTGGTGCATGCAGGGAAAACAGATAATAATAAAAAAGTGCACACAACAAAAGTTAGAAAAAACGCTCGAGATTTAAAATTTAAACTATCGGATAACCCTGGTCAGTTTGGTGATACGCAGCATGCTATTTATTATAGCTACCCAATAAAAGCATTTAGCAATAAATAAAAACTCATAAAAAAAGCCTTGGATTTCCAAGGCTTTTTGTTTATAAACAATGTTTCAATGAATGGGTCCCCGTTCAAGCCGGGGACGACTTGATTGCCTAAATGCAATCAAGTCGCTTTTTAAGATTTTGAATCCCCAAATATCCAAACAGTATCGTGAAGAGCGTCAATGCACCAATGCACAGCCAGTATGGCAGTGAATCTGAAGGATCTAACGCTGCAGACCTGGCACCTTCAAGTGCGTAGGTGACTGGATTGAGTAAATTGATATAAGCCATTGCAGGAGAAATGTGATAAACAGTTTTCCAAGAAAACTGAAATCCTCCCAAAAACCACATGGGAAAAATTATTCGAGTCCACATGTTATCGAGGCCTGAATACATATCGGTGGTTATGCTTGCGATAAAAATTGAGAAAAATCCAAAAAAGAAAGATGCAACGGTGAGTAACAGATAAAATTTTACGTATGAAAGATCTACGAATGAATAATGATTCCAAAGCAGTAATTGCCCAACAGGTAAAACTAAGATAGCAGAACAAAGTGCTTGGTATGTATTTTCAAAAGCATATTTAGCAAAGGCTAACCATTGAGGCAATGGTAGGGTGAGTTCATATTGTAAATTACTTCCATCGTTTGAGATATCTGTTAAAAGTACATAAATACTACTTATGGATACAAAAAATGCGCATGAAATGGGCATTGTTGCAACCATAAAAGCACCAAAGTTTTTATCGAGTCCCATGCTTGGCATGACGTACGTAAAAACAACAATGTTTAAGATAGACCAAAGCAAATTATTAATTATTTTGTCTTTGATTCCTGGTGATGTGATTATAAAACTTCTGACTAAAAGCTGCCAAAGCGTTTGGTATTGTGAATTTTTAAGAGATGTCATGTATGTTCCTTACTTAATGTTTTTAGCTGATTATGCTTACACCTCAAGGTCGTTCGTCCCGAGTGAAATTGCAAAGCAATTTTGTATCGAGGGATAATTATTATTTACCCTTCGATACATTTTTCTTCGAAAAACACTCAGGGCGAACGACGGAGGGAATAATCCTTGTTTTCTTTTGTTACTCAATCCAACCCAGAGCTTGTGCAATCACTGGTAATTGCTCTATAAATATATTTTTGCAAAGTTGTGCGATTTCCATATGTTCTTTTTGTGTCCCGTTTGCAGTTCGTAATTCGATGTAATGAATCCATGATCGAATGCTACCACTCATGTAAATGCGCGCTGGCATAACTTCAGGTAAAACAAAACGAGCACATTCTTTTGCAATTCCAGCTTGCAGCATTTCTTTATACAAAGCCATAGAGTCTGTAAAAAGAGTTTTCATTTTTTCATTCCAATGATCTTTTTCTTCCTGAGTTAAGCCATCAATTGAATTTTGTCTATTTTTAAAATCTTGCATGCGAAGTTCAGGTAAAGGAATTTCGTCAACGAGTAGTGAATTGTCTGCATATCTTTGTGAAAATTGTTGAAAGGTAAATGTTCGATGACGTATCAACTGCATGCAAATAGCTCTGCTTGTTTCAATTTCAAGTGTCATGAAAGCTTGTTCAAATACTGACCAATGATGATGAGCAATACAATATTTAACGAGCCCTGCAAATTTTTCACTAGCTTGATTTGCTGGGTTGCTGACTCGAGCAATGTAAGCAATTGTTTTTTCTGCATCTGGTGTAATGGCTACAAATTTGACTGAATCGCCGTAGCAATAAAGTACAGATGTGAAAATTATGAGTGATAACTGTAATGTTTTTTTCATAAAATTACCTTTTTAAAATTTTTATAGATTCAAGCAACTAGCGCAACTCCTTAAATTTTTTGAGAAAATAGTTTTGAATAAAAACTTCCAAAAAATAAAGGTGTTGCTTGAAAAAACATACACGAATTAATACAGAAAATCGATTTGAAATTTATGAACTTAAGCGTTCAGGATTTAGTCTTAGAAAGATGGCAGAAACAGTTGGAAACAACCATCAACAATAAGTCGTGAATTGAAAAGGAATATTGGACAAAGAGGATATCGACCAGATCAAGCAAATGCTAAGGCTGATGCTCGAAAAAAGATATCTAAAAAGTTTATAAAAATGACATCAAGATATGGATCAGGGTTACCATAAGAGGTTTAGGTGTTTTTAATAAGATGTAATTATTTTATGAATAAAAAAACGTAAAAAATTATTTGCTAAGAGTAAGTTTTGTACTTTATAAAAACATTTCTAAAAAACAAACCTGCGGTTTTTTAAGTCGCAGGTTTGTTTGTCCGCCCAGCATGGGCGCGTCCTATAGGGACTGTAAATAAATAACCATTACATTTGGGGGCTGATGGTGTAGTTCCATTTTGCTGATGCACATACTTCATGGCAACGTGGTTTAAATGAAAATACTTAGGGATTACTCCGTCAGTATTTTCCTAA
>JBAZWT010000004.1:60000-98998 GCA_041660205.1 Candidatus Babeliales bacterium | reverse complement strand
CTATCTTTTTAACAATTGGCTTTGCCATTCCTTTTTTTCCATGTCGTATTTCTGCTACCATTTTCAAAATGTTTTTCATAGCAGGAACTTGAGACTCAAAAGCTTTTTCCATGTCTCCTGCAAGAGTTGTAATATCTTGCGCACTGTATCCAAAGTTTGCAGTCGTAAACGGAGCTTTTGAAATATCAATTGGCGGACGAGTTGGGAAATAAATAAATGTTGGTACTTTTGGATTATAAGACACTGTTCTTGGATCATTAAACACAGTCATTACTGATTTCAATAAATTTTCTTTTGCCTTTTTACTATCACCAGTTGTTACCGAAGACAAATCAGGAATAGCAATATTTTTACGTTTAAAATATTTTTCAGCAGTTTTAAATACTGGAACATCTCCAGGATTAGAATCGTAAATAATAATAACGTCAATTGCTCGTTCAGGTCTATCAAGTAGGAGCGGTAGAGGGAAATTGAATGCAATTCCACCATCAAACAATCCAAACTCTTTTTCATTTTGTAAAATACTACGTCCAACTCCTACTGAATAGTTCGGGAACCGTGCATGAACTTTTCCAGACCGAGCAGCACCCGCATCTTTTCCAAAACTTTCCTGGATAATTTCTCTAACCCACAGGTCCACAGGAACTTCAACTTTTACACCATTTACATTAAATGATGTTTCTGGAAGTCCTTTTTCAACAACGTCATGCAGTGATAAACCAAAAGCTGAGCCGTACACACCTAAATAAAAACTGATTGGATATTCTGGACAGATAAATTCAGAAACAAGTTTTCCATCTTTAAATTCTGAGCCAAACCATCGAATTGGAATATAACCTAAAACAGTACTTCCAGCCTGAAACGGACTTGTTTCAAACCATTCATACAAAGATCCAATGTCTGATTTTGAGTCAGCTTTTATTCCTGAATTAAATGCAGCAGAACCAAGCGGTAAAGGAATTCTTCCTGCCTTAGCTGCAACAGTAATCGATGACCAAGCTACACTGAGACGATTACTTCCTGCTAAATTTAAAGCATAATTTCCAACCAAAGAACCAAAAATATCAACAGCAGAAAGATGCTGATTGTATGCAAAACGTGAAGATATAATTCGAGAAAATGCACTCGTCACATCAGATTTTAAGTATGGCGGTTTAAGCATTCCTGCACCTTGCAAAGCCGGCGCAAAACTATCACGCACTTGTGTTAAAGTAGTGGCAAAATCTTTTGATTTAAAACTGTTTTTTAAATACAGGTAACTCCACGGAACAATAGTCCATGTAGAACCTGAAAGACCAGCCAAATATACTGACGCATCTAAGAATTTGTGATTAGCTGCAGCAATAAGCATACCGATTGTACCGACCATTGCTCGGTTACCACCACCGCTACAACAAAATGCTATACGAAGCGGCTTATCAATATCAAACTCAGCTTTTAAAACTTTTTGAACTTTTGACATACGATTTGCTAAAAAAGTATTCTCATCATCACTTAAACCGACACCAGATTGTACCTGTACCGTTTCAGTTGGCAGCGGTTTATCTATAACCGGGTTTACTATTTTAATAGCTTTTTTCAATGCTTTTAAAGCAAAATCGCCATGATCATTATATAATTGCGAAATAGTTTCGTTTTCCAATTTTCCAGATAAACCAGATAATTGCTCACTTACAGGCTCAACAATTTTTTTTGTAGCTTCTTTAACTACCTCTCCACCAAATTTAATAGCAGCATCTTTTCCTTGTTTAATTACTTCTTTTTTTAGCTCCTCTGGGAATCTATCAGCAAACTCACCTAACAGTGTTCCACCAAGTGCTTTAACATCATCCCACCATGATCTATCTAATTCTTGTACGTTTTGGGCAAGCTGTGCGTCATAATCTTTTTTAGCTTGAGCCTCAGACTCTTTTAACGCTTCTGCTACCTGAAGTCCCATGTCAGCCTTTACAGCGGCTGATGTCATATCAAGAATTAATGCACGAACATGTAATATTGCTTCTTGGGTAATTGTTTCCACTCCGTCGAACAGGTACTTCTCATCTGAAGTAACATCACGAGGATCATCCGACTGCTTACCATTCTTTTCTAAAAAAGAATAATACTGTGCATATGCTGACATTTTAGCGGTACGCATCGATCCTTCAAAGCTACGACGTGCCTGAGAAAGATAATCGGTAAATTCTTGAGTGTTTTTCTTCGAATATGATCCAAGACTTTTTAATTGAGACGTAACCTGCGCAGTAAATGCTTCCTCTGCCTTTAAAGCATGATTTTGAACATTACTGTAAATTTCTTTCATTTTTGCAGCTCGAAGCTTATCGAAAGCTTGATCTTTTGGCTGTAAAGTCTCATCAGATTTTTGACCTGCAGCAACTGTTTGCGAAAGCTCTGCCAAAAGTTTTTTATTCGTGATTAAACCGTCATTGTTGTCACTGTCGCCATATGCCCAATCATAATATCGCGGCAGATAAACTTGCTCAAGCTGCGAAACATCATCGCCTTGATTCTTAAGAACACTAACATCACTTTTAAACTGCTTAAGCCATGCAACGTATTGCGTTTGCTGTTGCAGTGAAAGAGGAGGATTTGCACCTTCTGCTTGCGCCTTAGCTATTAAAGCATTAAGGCCATTTGATGCTTTGACCAAACTATCCATAGGTGTATCTTGCACAGCTTGAACAGACGGCTGAGCTAGCAGCCCCAAGCTCAAATACCATATATTTTTATACGTCTTCAATCTCATTTTTTTCCTTTTTTAACACAATTTCAAACTACCTCATCCAAGCTACAAAATAATTTTTTAAAAATAAAGAATTTGGTTTTCAATTCTCATGTAGCAAAAAAAACAACCTATGATATATTTTTCATGGTAAACAAAATCATACTTTAACAAAGGAGTTTTATGACTGTAAAACAATGCTCACTAGGAAGTAAATTCATGCTGTCAGGCCTTTTGCTTGCTGGCATCACTTCACAAATAGTTCCAAGTCTATCGACCGACTCAAAAATTAAATGCTATGAAACTCAACGGGATAGTTCATGGAAATATCTTGAATATTTATTCGTTGTCAAACCTGCAAATGAATTAAAACAAGCTTCAAGCAATGCTCAAGCTTTCATGGCTATTGCTGGTGCACTTTTCTTAGCACGTACAGGAATATGCAATTTTATTAATCCTCAAAGCAAACCTGTAGTCGTAAAAGCAGCAGTAGAACCCATAAAACACGTAACTAATACAGAAGAAATTCTATTATTCCACACGAATAAAGAGATAGATAAGATAAATAAAGAGACAGCCAAGGGATCAACAAGAGAAGCTTCTTTTGATCTTGCTGGACACTTAGCTGGATTAGTTATTTCTGGCGTAGCGTACCAATCATACTGTGGATACATTGAATCAAATATTCGCATGAACACTATGATCAAATTTTTAGAAAATTGGTCAACACATCGTAGCCATGTTCCAGAAGAATTTGCTGCAGCATTTGATGAACTTGCAGCTTCTTATAGCGCTAACCAAAATTCATTAACAAATGAGCAGCTCAATGAGATGTTTGAAATAATCCAACATTTGGTTGAACATACTTTTGAAAAACGATATCCAAAAGCAAAAGACTTAGATATTTTAGGAACATTTAAAACGTTCACTGATATTGGCAAAAACCTAAAAGGTTAAGTTTTTTAAACTTACTTTAAAAAAAGCCCGCTGGCATTGTACCAGCGGGCTTTTTTATTATTTAAATTTCAGATTATTATTTCTTTTTCAATGTTGGAAATAAAATCACATCTTTAATGGATGTTGTTCCTGTAAGTAGCATCACCATACGATCAATGCCAATACCAAAACCAACTGTTGGTGGTAGTCCATGCTCGAGAGCTAAAATAAAATCAGCATCATAATGATGAGCTTCTGCGTCACCAGCTGCTTGAGCTTTTACTTGCTCATGGAAACGCTCTGCTTGATCAAAAGGATCATTTAACTCATCAAATAAATTTGCCAATTCCAGGCCAGCTACAAACAATTCTGCTCGCGATGCAAGATCTGAATTGTTTGGATCACGTTTGGCAAGCGGCGATACTTCTATCGGAAATCCGGTAACAAACGTTGGAGTAATCAGTTGTGATTCAACCGTTTCTTCAAACAAGAGGTAGATTTTTTCTTGAAGGTTCATGTCTGATTTTCTTGGAGCAATTCTTTTAGATTTTAAAATCGCATCAATATTTTCTTCGGTTACATCGCCGTCTGATAAATTGTTATATTTTTTAACAGCATCATGAAGCGAGATACGTTCAAATGGTTTTGAAAAATCAAGAGTATGATCGCCAAACTGCACTTTGAGTTTCGCGCCAATCTTTTGCATGACAAACTGTGTCAAAGATTCGATTAAATCCATTGCGTAATTAATATCTTGATGCGCTGTGTAGCATTCAAGCATCGTAAATTCTGGGTTATGTTTTGTAGAAATACCTTCATTACGGAAATTTCGATTTACTTCAAACACACGGTCAAGGCCGCCAACGACCAACCGTTTTAAATAAAGCTCTGGAGCAATACGTAAATAAAAATCTTGGCCAAGTGCATTATGATGCGTAACAAATGGTTTTGCCGCAGCACCACCAGGAATTGGGTGCAACATTGGAGTTTCAACTTCAAGATAATGACGTTGACTTAAAAAATCACGCACCGCTTGAACAACGAGTGAACGTTTAATAAGTAAATTTTTGCTATCAGCGTTACAAATTAAATCAAGGTAGCGTTGACGATAACGAACTTCAACATCAGTAAGTCCATGAAATTTTTCTGGAAGCGGATGCAAACATTTACTTTGTAAGCTCCACTGTGAAACTCGTAGTGAAATTTCACCACGTTGCGTTTTAAAAACAGTTCCTTGGACCCATAAAATATCACCAATATCAACAAATTGCTCAAACTGAGAAAATGCCTGAGCTCCAACTAAATCTTCTTTAATGTAAAGTTGCAACTTACCTGCTTCATCTTGCAGATGTACGAATGCAGCTTTTCCATGCAAACGCACAGTCATGACACGGCCAACAAGTTGATACACTGTTGTGTCGCCTTCTGCAAATGATTCAAGAATATTTTTTGATGTTGTTGTTGAGTGTTTTAAAGATGGCCAAGGGTTAACACCTTGCTCGCGCATTGTTTTAACTTTAGCTACACGAACTTCATGCTCTTGCGAAACATGACCTAGATAATCTTGTAATCCGTCAACCGGTTTATTTTTTGATTCCATGGGTTTTTACTTCCAAATAATGAAAAATCAGCTCTTATGCTTTTTATTATACCTGATTCATTTTTTTTGACGAATTCACAAGAAATGAATTAAAATTGTACCTGACCATATACTCCATCATACCCTGGCAAAATGACAATATCTCCCGATCTAATTTTAGCAATGGCTTGAGCAATGCCGGGAGTTGATGCTTGCTCAATCTGCTGGATTGAAGCTTTTAAAAGTATATAAAATTCAGGTCCAACTTGTTGCAGCATTTGATGATACATTTTCTGAACTTTTTGACTCGTATCTGCTTGCTTTAGTTCATGAGAAATAACATCAAATAAAGGAACCACTTGATATCGTTTTCTCACAAATTCTTGCGCCTGCTCAACCGTTCGATCAGCCAATTGATTTACTCGATTTAAAACTCCAATCGTCACAGGCTTATGACAAACTGGGCAGATGCCACCGCATGCAACCGTTTGCTGAGGAGTTAAATAAACACCGCATGCCCGGTGCCCATCTCCATAATATTTTCCCCGTTCAGGAAAAAATTCAATTCCTGCAACGAGCTCATTTTTATCATTTTTACGCAACGCGTTTGTGATTCCGGCGTATGACAAATCAGTGTCGAGTAAGTTGGCTTCCCGGCCTAAATTTTGCAAGCTATGCGCATCAGAATTACACAAGAGAGCAAACTTATCGAGCTCGGAGAGTTGTGCGTTCATTAAAAAATTAGAAGACAACCCTTTTTCGACAGCATAGATGTGCTGCGTAAGATAGCCAAAAGCTTCATGAACTGAATTGAAACCTGACTTCGATCCTAAAAGTCCGTACCATGGAGTCCAAATATGTGCAGGAATTACCATGCAATCTTCAGAAGCATTTAAAACAATTTTAACAATGTCGGCCGCGTCGCAACCCAAAATTGGTCGACCATCAGATGTAATATTGCCAATTTTTTCTAACTCTTTAGTTATAGCGTCAACTGCCTGAAATGATGGTGCTAGAATAATACTATGAGTTCGATAGCAGCGTCCGTTACGTTTAAAAACGGTACTCACCTCAGAAGACAACATAAAACGATGAGGCGATAACGCGTTAACTTTACACGACTCATATACTTGTGACGCAGTCACTTGTGACGTAATTATTTTTTGATATTCAGACTTCAGCTCAAACAACCCTGGCTCAACTTCTTGCAATTGCGTTTTTAATTCTTGTTGCCAGATCGGATGTGTAAAATCACCAGTTCCCATCACGCCAATACCTTTAAGCTGGCCCCAGGTACTGAGTGACACAAGATCCATAAATTTTGAAGTTGCGTGTGAATACTTTGAATGAATATGAAAATCAGCAATAAATTTCATCTAAACTATTTTCCAATAACAGCGCGATAACGCTCTTCAACAAATTCCCAATTAACGACATTCCACCACGCTGCGATGTAGTCAGGTCGACGATTTTGATAATGCAAATAATAAGCATGTTCCCACACATCAAGTCCAAGAAGCGGTACAGATCCTTGCATCAATGGAGCATCTTGATTTGCTGTAGAAAAAACTTCTAAATCACCAGACTTATTTAAAACTAACCAAGCCCATCCACTTCCAAAGCGAGTCTTTGCAGCAGTTTCAAACTGATCTTTAAATGCTTGATACGTTCCGAATTTTTTTTGAATTTCTGCAATGAGCAAACCTTGTTTCATATCTGCACTTGGTTTCATCATTTCCCAGAAAAGTGTGTGATTGTAGTGACCGCCAGCATTATTTCTGACTGCTGTTTTAATAGCATCTGGTAAAGACTCTATGCCAGTTAAAAGAGCTTCAAGGCTCAATTTTTGCAGCTCAGGATAAGGCAATAACGCTTTGTTTAAATTATCAACGTATGCTTGATGATGCTTGGTAATATGAATTTCCATGGTTTGTGCGTCAATGTATGGAAGCAATGCATCGTATGAATAAGAAAGTTTTGGCACAGTAAACATTATTTCACCTTAGTTTTAAAATAAACTTGTTCTTGATCTTTTTTCATTAACAATTTTTCTCGCGCTATTTTTTCTTTTGCAAAATCGCTGAAGTTCATTTCAATATCGCTCTGCAAAGTTTTAATTTCTTTTTGTATGGTACAGATATCGATTCGTGTTTGCTGCTGTTGTTTGCGCAAATCAACTAACATTGTCAGACCCTTTGGTCCAAAACAATATAGCACAAAGAAGACAACTACCTCAAAAACTAAAAAAAACATGATAAGTCGACGCATTAAAAATGTCATACTCTCTCCCAAGTGACTTGAAAAAATGCCTAAAAACGATACTTTTGACACTGTAGCACAAGCGTAAAAGTTGACAATATAAGTCAAAAGAGTACCTTGAATGAACCTACTCAGTACCGTCGTCAAACTCAACACAAAGATTTTTTAACGTGAAACATAAAACAAAATATAGAATTTATCTCTCGATTGCATCAATTTCGATGTTCGCATTCTTTTTTACCATAACTTCTGTTTATCATCAATAAGATCCAACTTATAAATTATCAACTTTTTCATGATTTTTTTTACAAAGTCAGATAAGCTTTAATGCATGCTTTGAAACATGTATCAAAATAACGTCTACCATGAAAAGGATATCAAGTGATTTCTCTTAAAAATTTCTGCAGATTTTTAACAATTATGAATTTTTTGGCTGTTGAAAATTTGAATGCTATGCATCGAATATTACCAAACACAATGCGGTCAACAACACAAGCAACTACAGCCCGATTATGTATGGCACAACGAAATTTTATAACACAAAAAATTATGTATTGTTTGCCTTATGAGCTCACTACCTGCAAACAGGTTAATGAACAAAAACAAGAATTTCATAAGTATCTTGTTATAGATAACGATCCTGCAACATGGCTTGTAAAAGTTAGTAGAAGTTGGCTTTTTTTTGGTACCAATAAAGGCACGCCAATATTGTATGCCCCTGCTTACGCTGAGCACAATGTAAAAAATAAACTTGTTGATTCTTATGTACAGGTAACTAACGTTGCAACAACTTTTCAAGGTTTACAGATTGATGATGAATCAATTGAAAACTCTAATCAATGTCTTAAGCAACTGAGTGATCTTACAGCAAACAATAATGACTTACTTCCTACAATAAACACCGTAAAAATAAAAACCAATGCATTTGAAAAATCATATACATTGCCAGCTCAATATTTAAGCGATGAACACATTGCAAGCTTTAATAATGCTGGTGAAAAAAATTCTTGGGAGCAAAGAGAAATAATAACACTGTCTGCCTATAATGAATTATGTACACGCTCAACTGTCTACTAAAATAATCACTGTTCAAATGCTTTTTTTATATAGTTACTTGGTTTGCACCGTATGAGACTACATTCTTCTATCTGACGCAACTTCAGATGATACGATTGAAGATACAGAATGATTTGTGTCAAAAACTTGCTCCAATCTCACTAAATATTTTTGTCGCATAATTTCAAACACATCCTTTCTTACCTTGTCTTCAAGCACCGCCTGAACTTTGCGTTCTGCAAATGCCATCAGCGCTTGCTTGCGTACAGAGTCGCAAGATTGAGCGCTTGTTCTAATAGGTCCTAGCTTATTTTCAGGTCGTAGCTTCCATACCTCTTCTTCCAATTGAATTTCTTCGACCACAGTCCTTATCGGCGTCATAGGTCTTTCCAATCTCACTCTTCCAATTACAAAGGGTACTATTTGAATCGTTAAGTTCTTTGGATCTATCCTACGAGCAGAATCGTCACTTGCCACGATACATAAACTAATTAACGAATATAAAATAATTCTTATTTTCATTGTTATTCCTATACTTGCTACATGTGGAAAAATAGAGATTTGTGGCAACGTACGAAAAATGAATCAAAACATTCAAGAATCTTATAAAACAATCAAAAAAAAGAGCACTCTTTCGAGTGCTCTTTTTGCATTAACTGCCAAAAATTCTTTATCTTTTTGTAAATTGGAACTTTGCACGAGCGCCTTTTTGACCGTATTTTTTACGTTCTTTAACGCGAGAATCAACGGTTAAAAAGCCAAGTTTTCTTAGTTCGGGTCTTAGTGTTTCATCAAACAATAGAAGCGCTCGAGCGATACCGAGTTGTGCCGCAACTGCTTGAGAACTAAATCCGCCGCCAGAAACTTTGATGTCAGCTGTCATGCCTGAAGTAGCTGGAGCTGTTATGAATGATGCTTGGCAAGCGTCTCGTGATGCAGGAACTGTAAAATATTCTTCGAATGATTTACCGTTAATCAGAATTTGACCGTTGCCTTTTCTAAGCAATACTCGAGCAACAGCTGATTTTCTTCTGCCAGTGCCTTGAGAAAAAGGTTTATTTGCAATAGCCTTTACTCGTTTTGGTTTAATAGATGTTGCTTTTAAAGCTGGCGCTTTTGCTGTTTTCTTTGTAGAAGCTGGAGCTTGTGCCATAAAAAGTAGGCCTTTCTTCCGATTAATAGAGTTAACTTTTAAATTTAATACTAATTCACAATATAGCTTTTATGATACTAGAGTCCTTGAAAAAGTCAAAGATACTAGAGCTTTTATCGCCACGTTAAGGGTTACTCGTTACCAGCGTTATCATCTGCCTCCGAAAAAGCCTCCTGGATGGTAACATATGAGCCCGAATCCCACTCATCTCCATTGCCATACCAAAAGGATGGACCATATAAAACATCACAAATTTTACATTTATTATTCACAAATAATTCATATGTACAAAAAATTCCATCTTGATGCTCACAAGCAAACTCAAAACCAAGCTCTTCAAGCAATTGCAAAACGTCAACTTGCTGCAAGTTAGCAACTAACGAGATAAAGCCGACTTGTGGCACCACCTGGAAAACAGTAAACAATAATTCTTTAATCAAAGCTGGCTCATACATTTCTGGATCTATAGCCAAATGTCGTACATGCACTTTATGGTCACCAGAAGCATCAAATGAAATATATCCAATCACTTCATCCATAAACGTTGCATGAAAAAACAGTGTTTGCGTATTTTGATCTTTGTAAGCTTGTTCTTCTTTATCAAATTCGTTAGATAAAAAATCAGAACCTTGATCAGCAAAGCTATGAGATCTCATAAAAAGATCACGCTCGCTACGTAAATCAGGGCTTGAAATAGGCTCAATATCAAATTCATGACCAACAAGCCCTAAAGACAAACAAGTCAGCAACGCCATCAACCCAACAAATCTTTTTTTCATACCAGCCTCTCCTTGTTATATAGACTTTTATTTAAACCAGACCTTTTTCTGACTTTTCCTGACAATTCAAACAACGACGTGCGTTTGGATTATATTTTAAGCGATTTTCAGAAATTCGTTCATGACATTCTTGGCATGTTCCATACGTCCCTGCATCAATAGAAGCAAGTGCAGCAACAATATTTGTATATTCATTGTATTCAGTATCTTGCAAAGACTGGCGCAGCGACTCCATTGTTAATGTCACAACTTGATCACCATCATCTTGCGACAATCCATCAACCATTTTTTCATTGGATAAATTTTGCAATTCTTGTTCAATCTCAAGCTTACGAGCTACAAGATCTTGCTTGATTTTTTCAAGCTCTAATTTAGTTACCATGCTTCACATTCCTTTTTTTTTGAAAAAATAATCGTAAAATATCTTTTGCCTTTTCATAGTTCATACATTCAATTTTAGTTCCAAGGTTTTTATAAATGCCTAACTGAATGCCCTGATCAAGAGGTATACCATATTTAGTAGACGGTACACCATAGACAACACGAGAAACTCTTGAAAGATAGAGAGCACCAAGGCACATTAAGCAGGGTTGCAGCGTAACATATAAAGTTACTGACGACAATCGCCAATTCATATTTCTTTTTGTAATCTTTTGAAGTACGGAAATTTCTGCATGAGCAAGTTGTGTCTGTTTTTTTTCAACTTGATTGTATCCACGAGCGAGCACGACACCATTTTTATCCACCAAAACGGCACCGATCGGAACTTCGTTGATTGCCATAGCCTTACGTGCTTGCTCGTAAGCAAGGTTCATAAAATATAAATCGTTCACTTCAAAAAACTCCCCAAGAATAACACTTTGTCGACGACCAATGAAAAGATTGGAATTTTTTCATTTCTTTACTAAACTTAAAAAGCATGAAAATATTTACTCTATTGTATATGAAATAAATCTTTTTTCGACGAAAAGTAAACCTTCTTAAAAAAAATATTCAGGGGATCCTTGTGGCAGATAAATCTGACAATCCGTCAAACAAAAAAGAAAATCAATATAGCGCCCAATCCATTAGAGTTATGGAAGGTCTAGAGGCCGTTCGAAAACGACCTGCTATGTATATTGGCAACACAGGACCTCAAGGGCTCCATCACCTTGTCTATGAAGTTGTAGATAACTCTGTGGATGAAGCACTCGGTGGACACTGTGACAATATCGAAGTCATTTTACACACCAACGGTTCGTTTGTTGAAGATAACGGACGTGGTATTCCTGTCGACATGCATCCAACTGAAAAAGTTTCTGCAGCTCAAGTCGTACTTACTAAGCTTCATGCTGGTGGTAAATTTGACAAAGATTCATACAAATATTCTGGTGGTTTGCACGGTGTTGGTATCTCTGTTGTAAACGCACTTTCCATCGATCTTCAACTTGAAATATATAAAGATGGAAAAATTTACAAACAAACATACTCAAAAGGAATTCCTCTTGCTCCTATAAAAGAAGCAGGATCAACGAAAAAACATGGTACCAAAGTCACATTTATTCCTGATCCAGAAATATTTCAAGAAACAACAGAATTTAGCTTTGATGTGCTTTCAGCGCGTCTACGCGAACTCGCGTTTTTAAATAAAAATTTACGCATTAGCATTGTCGATCAAACAACAAATAAAGAACATTTGTTTTTGTATGAAGGTGGAATTGAATCGTTTGTTGAATCAATCAACAGCAAAAAAACGCCTTTGTTCAACGACATCATCTCCGTTCGTCATGAAGATGAAAAATACATTCTTGAACTCGCAATGCAATACAACGATGGCTACGCAGAACAAATTTTCTCATTTGTAAACAACATCAACACCGTTGAAGGTGGTACTCACGTTAGTGGTTTTAAATCTGCGCTTACAAAAGCTTGTAATAAACGTGGTTTCACACTAAAAACACTCAAGGGTAACGAATCATATTCCAGCGAAGATGTCCGCGAAGGACTTGTATGCGTCATTAGCATTAAAGTTCCAGAGCCACAATTTGAAGGTCAAACAAAAACAAAACTAGGCAACAACGAAATCAAAGGTCTTGTTGATTCTTGGACGTTTGCAAAACTTGATGAATATTTTGAAGAAAATCCAAGCGTTGCTAAAAAAATTCTGATGAAAGCTGAGCTTTCTAAACGTGCACGCGAAGCCGCAAAACGAGCTCGGGATATCACGCGAAGAAAATCAGTTTTAGAAGGATCAGTACTTCCTGGAAAACTTGCTGACTGTTCAAATGAAGATCCTAAAGACTCTGAGCTATTCATTGTTGAGGGAGATTCTGCGGGCGGATCTGCAAAACAAGCACGCGACCGTTTTGCTCAAGCAATCTTGCCACTCAAAGGTAAAATTTTAAACGTTGAAAAAGCACGACTTGATAAAATGCTTGCCAACGAAGAGATCAAAAACTTGATCGCTGCAGTTGGTTGTCATCCAGGCCAACAAGAATTTGACTGCACTGAAGTGCGATATCATAAAATTATTTTAATGACGGATGCTGACGTCGACGGATCGCACATTCGAACACTGCTTCTTACCTTTTTCTTCCGCTACATGAAGCCACTCATTGAAAAAGGTTATTTGTACATCGCGCAGCCGCCACTCTACAAAGCAAAAATTGGCAAATTATCTCAATACCTTAAAGATGATTCAAGCCTTCGAGCATTCATGTTTGACTGGGCTATGTCTGCTGTTGAATTTACAAGTAAAGAAAAATCTTTCTCTCAAGCAGAGTGGAAACAACTGCTTGATAATCTTTTGGCATATGAAAATAAAAATCATGTCATCAGTTCACGATTTAATCTTGAATACCGTCACTGTCACAGCTTAGCTTTATGCTTAGCACAAAACAGCATTAAAGACCTTTCTGATTTCGATGCACTTATCAAAACGTTGCAACCATACTTCACAGATTTCGTCATTTCAGTGAGCACACAAAATGATGATTTAGGCAGCGATGAAGAAGAAGTAATCAAAGATCTTGAAGACGTACAAGAACAAGATGAAACTGAAATTGATGAAATTGAGATTGATGAAACTGAAGTCGATGAAGTTCCGGTTATTAAGCCGTCAAGAAAAAAACCTTTATCTACCATCGAACAACAAAAAATTGAACTAACTTTTGTCAGATCAAATTTTTCTTGGAACGTTTCGTTAGATTTTTTCAGTTCAGAAGAAGTTCAAGAATTAGTAAAAATGCTCAACCCAATTTTACTTCTCGAACAAGATTCTTGGAATTTACTTGAAAAAGAAAAATCGATCACAAGCAAAGGAATCATGTCACTGATCGTAGCTTTAATTCAATTGTCAAAACCTCACATGAGCATCCAACGATACAAAGGTCTGGGTGAAATGAATCCTGACCAACTATGGGAAACAGCAATGGATCCTAAGACTCGTGCATTGCTCCAGGTTTCAATTGAAGATGGACTCGAAGCAGATTCATGGTTCTCAACATTGATGGGTGATGACGTTTCAGGACGTCGCAAATTTATCGAAAAAAATGGTCGATTTGTAAAAAATCTCGACATCTAACTTTTAGATTTAAGTAAAAAGATAGGGCGTTTTTAAAGGTGCCCTATCTTTTTTGTAAATTTTAAAAATTAAATCGATTCTTCTTCGTCAGATTTCGATTTTTGTTTTTTGCTACAGTAGGCTTTATAGGCTACATACAAACCACCGCTTATGACGATAGCTGCTATAATTGCTCGATTTGATAAACCTACTAAAAAAGTACGTTGTTTAAAGGTAGCTCCTGTGAATATACCTTTAGGGCTAATCCTAAAACCTGCGGATATAGAATCATTGGTTGCAAATGGGACCCATGGATAACCAACAATAATATCCCCTGTCCCTGTAACATCACGAAAAGAAAAAGTGCTTGCAAACCTACTAAACTCAACAAAATTCATAGAATAACTCATGTTTGAAGCGCCTAAAAGGGCAAAACAAAGTAATAATTTTTTCATACAATTTCCTCGATACATATTAATTTTCATATGCTCTAGAGTATCATCCTACCTATATCCGTCAACAGCACCTTGCGCAAAAGGCGTAAAAAACCCCTACCCAATTGCGTTTCCCCCCACTTTTGATACCCTTAAAACAACTAAGAATCTTAACGAAAATTAGGGGTAAATATGATGAATTTTAAAACTTTGTTTTCTACGAAAAAACGCAGCGTAGCTTGTTGGCTTGTTGCGATTTTAGGCACATTTTTTATCGTTGCTGCAAAAAATCAGCCAACGTCGCTGCAAATTGTACCGGCTCAACATAGCCAGTATAAAGCGGTAATTTTTGACCTTGGAGGTGTGCTTTTTACCACTTCAACAGGTGCTAAAGTTAGTACTATTGCTCCAACGATACTTAAAAATCCGACACTTTTGTATTACATGATCGGACTTAACATTAAGCAAGAATTATTTAACCTGCTTGATAAAGTCCCTGCTAAAACAACTGAATCTATGTACAATGAGGGCAAAAAATTACCCCAAATTATGGTTGATTGGATGACAGGACGACCAAGCAATCAAGTCAGACTAGAGGTGTTAAGACAGATTAGAAAAAGTCGTCATAGCGATTCTGTCAAAAACCTTTTTAGAAGTATTTCACGCCTTATGTTTGATCCAGCAACTTTTGCCAATTCTCAAACGCCTATCAAACCAATGGTCGATTTGGTAAAGAAATTGAAAAAGAATGGATACAAATTATACGTACTTTCAAACTGGGATAATGAATCTTTTACATTACTCAAAAAGCAACATGCAGAGCTTTTCAGTCAGTTTGAGGGGATCATGATCTCTGGTCAAGAAAACATGGGTAAACCAAATCCAGAATTGTACAAACGACTACTTGAAAAATATAACTTAGACTGCTCACAGTGTGCTTTTGTTGATGATGAGACAAACAACACTCAAGCTGCAGAAAAATTAGGCATCAACTCAATTGTTTGCCAAAATACATCTTCTGTCTGCAAAGATATGATCAACTTAGGAATTATGGCTCTTAAATGATTACCCACGAATTAATCAGCAACAACATTCCCCACAATTCAACAATCATTGTAGGCTTTTCAGGAGGTCCAGACTCAGTCTGCCTCCTCCTTTTTTTAAACAGTTTAAAAACAAGCCGTAACCTTACATTAATTGCTGCCCACCTTGACCACCAGTGGCGTCCAGAGTCAGCTCAAGATGAGGCATGGTGCATGCAATTTTGCAAAGAGCTCAATATTACTTTTGTTTCCAAAAAATTATCTGATCTCGATTTTATAGCTAAATTCAACGGTTCAAAAGAAGAAATGGCAAGAAACGCTCGTCGTTATTTTTTTGAGCAATGCGTTCAAACATTTCAAGCAAACCATATCGCCCTTGCGCATCACCAAGACGATCAAATCGAAACCTTTTTTATCAGACTGGCACGAGGTAGTTCTGTGGCAGGACTTGGCAGCATGCGCATGCATGACGGCTTGTACCTTCGACCACTTTTACACATTAAAAAACAAGAAATTTTAGATTATTTAGCTTGCAACAATGTCCAGTTTTTAAACGACTACACAAATAGTGACACCAGCTTTTTGCGTAATCGCATTAGAAAAAATCTCACTCCAATGCTCGATTCTATCGACACACGTCTACACGATAACATTATTTCTTGCATAGACCATATGCAAAACACTGACGATTTCTTAAAACAAGTCACAACGCAAACCTTAGACAGCCTAAAAACTGCTCATGGAATTGACTGCCAACAATTTCTAAATCTTCATGCGGTTTTACAGCACCGAATTTTGCTCAACTTGATCATTGAAAATAAAACTGTTTGCAACCCAAGCACCGCATTATTTCATGAAATTATTCGTTTTTTGCGATCAAGCAAGCATAATCAACATCAAATAAATCCTACTCTTACTATCGTCAAATCTAAAAGTTCTTTTTCTTTTAAACCTCTGTAGATTTATTCTCCTATTTTGCAGTACACTGTAAAACAGAAAAAATGAATGGATCCCCGCCTTCGCGAGGATGAAGCCTTTCTTGCTATAAAAAGGAGCACTTTGAAGGAGCGTAACGAAGAACATAAAAAAGAAACTACTCATCCTATTTTAATATGGATTATAGCTTCAATCCTGTTTCACATGTTACTTACTTTGATAAGTATCGTGCTACACATCGATGATTATCGCACCACAACTACTACAAAAAGACCTGATGATCATTTTTTAATGTCTCAACAAGAAAAAAAATCAGCAACGATGATGCTCGATCAAATCAAAAAGCCAATAGCCCAAAGCACAAAAGTTGAAAAAAGTAGTCCCCTTCCAGAAAAATCGATTGAAAAACCAGTTGAAAAGCCAGTTAAGCCAGAAGAACCTGCTTTAATTCATACGTTAATCCCTGGACGACAAGGTTTAGACTTACAAAACATCACCGATCAACTATCAAACGCAGAAGGGCAAAAACCACAAGAAGTCCCAAAGGCTAAAGAGTCTTCATCACTGGATCCTCGGGTTACACCCAAGGATGACGAGAACAAAGAAAAGAAATTAACTCCTCAGCCAGAACCTAATAAAACTCCTGCCTCAAAACCGCAGCAGGCTGTTGAAAAAAAAGAATTACGTAAAAAATTAAGTAAGGATGCAGCAAATCTGTATGACGGGGCTAAAACAGACATAGAAACTGCCGAAGCACAAGATGCTTCAATTGAGCAAGAACAGGTATCAAAATCATCTGAATCAACATCACTTGATTCAACAGTAATACCATCGCAGCCATCCAGTATCGATCCGTACCAATTTGTTCCAAAACAAACAATGTCTTTAAAAGACCTCCAACTTGGATTTAATAAGTTTTTGAACAATGTAGGAAATACTGAATGTCTCATTCAACACGGCAACACATCTGCAATACCTGATGGACAAAGCCTAAAAAACATCACCTATTTAAATCAATTTGCTAATACTATGAATGGCTCTATCAACACTCATCCTAAAGCTCGAATTATGCAGTATAGAAGAAACAAACAACTCACCTTTGTAACCACTGTCGATCGTAAAGGAAAGCTACTAGATGTACAGATTATTAAAGAAAGTGGCGAACCTACGATTGATACAATTATTATTGAATCTTTGCAATCAGCAGGACTTTTTCCAGCAGTCCCTACCTTCATATTAGACGATCCATACGTGCAACGGTGGACTTTTTTTTATTAATTTTAAAAAACCCTTGTTTTTTGCTTTGTAAGTAAGGTATTCTTCTTATATGGATGAAGCGAAAGCAAGTTAGAAGGTAGTAAAATACAATCGATTTGCAGCTATCATTCTAAAAAAAAGGAAGGTGGTATCATAGGCTAGGCAGCGTAAAAGCTAAGCCAACTTGTTTTACCCCTCTTAATTAAAAAATAAAATTGCCTGCAGGACTTACTGCTGTGGGCAGAGAAATTGCCCATAGAATTCGTTCTGTGGGCAGAAAGTTGCCCGTAGAATTTATTTCTGCGGACAGTCTTATTTTATAGAGATAATTTGGTCCGATATAATTTTTTGGTATACTATAAAAGTGTACTTGATAAAGGTTACTTTAAACTTCATACTCCAAAAAAATCACTATGAGCAAAAAAAATTATTATGACATTTTAGGTGTCAGCAAAACAGCAGATCTTGCTGAAATCAAAAAAGCTTATCGTAAACTCGCAATGAAATATCATCCAGATCGAAACCCTGGCAATAAAGAAGCTGAAGAAATGTTCAAAGAGGCTGCATCAGCCTACGAAATTATTTCAGATGAAAAAAAACGTGCGCAGTACGATCAATTTGGTCACGATGGTTATCAAAACATGCAAAGTGGCGGTGGTCAGCATACAAACATGGATGATATCTTTAAAAACTTTGGTGATATGTTTGGTGGAGCTGATTTTGGAGATATTTTTGGTCAAGGTGCTCCTCGACGTAAAAAAAGCGGACCGACTCCGCAAAGAGGTCATGATTTAGCTCAAGAAGTTACCTTAACTCTTAAAGATGCATATCTTGGTACAAAAAAAGAAATTTCTTACTATCATGCTTTTGCATGCAGTGAATGTAACCATCAAGGTTTTAAAAATAAAACTGATGTTGTAACGTGTGCTCAATGTAAAGGCGCAGGCCAAGTTAGATATCAACAAGGTTTCTTTGCTGTTTCGCAACCGTGTCACGCTTGCCATGGTCAAGGATACAGCATTAAAAATCCTTGCCCAAATTGCAAAGGTCAATCAAGAAAACAAGAATTTGAAAGATTTTCAGTCACTATTCCTCAAGGAATTTTTGATGGGGCTGAACTGCGCATTGCTCAAAAAGGTGATGCTGGAATTTATGGAGGTCCGAGCGGAGATTTATTCTTAAAAATTAAAATCACTCCTGATAAAAAATTCCATCGCATCGACAGTGATTTAATAAGTAATTTAATGTTGACCTATCCTCAATTGGTTCTTGGCTGTCAAATTGAAATTGAAAACATCGATGGCACAAAAATATCAGTTAAAGTTCCAAAAGGTTGCCCTGTCGGCGAAAAGATTATTGTCGCTGGTAAAGGCTTTACCAAATTAAAAGGGTTTGGAACAGGCAATTTGATTATTATTACGCAATGCCACATTCCAAAAAAATTAACTGCCGAGCAAAAAGAATCTCTTGATCTATTTGCCTCGCAACTCGGTACCGATGTCACCGATCATCAAGATGGATTCATCAGTTCAATTTTCAAAAAATTCTTAGGCTGATTTTTTACTATAAAATTCTCAACAAAAAAGGGTCGTGTTTTACACGACCCTTTTTATTAAATTCAGTTCTTATCTTTTTTTAGGAGATGGAGTTGGCTGCTTTGGTGTTCCACCAGTTGTACAATCTTCTGCCGGTTTAATAAGATCCAATTCTGGCAACGAAGTTGTTGATGGCGAAACGCTAAAATTTAAAGCTGGTGTTAATGAAGGTGATGATTCCACGCTGTCAAATTTACCTTCAGTTGAAGTAGGTGAAACTGCAGCAGAAGAAACAGGAACGCGAGGATAAAAATCACGCACAGATGAATTTCTAGATAAAGCAGAATTGCCAAATAAATCATCGACAGATTTATCAAATGAAACATCGCAAAAATCTTTATTTGCTTTAGGAGATGGAGTTGGCTGCTTTGGTGTTCCACCAGTTGTACAATCAGTAGGTGAAATAATTTGAGATGCGACAAAAGTAGTTGCAGTTAAAACTTGAGCTTTTTCTTTACGAATTTGCTCACCGTAACTAGAAACAATGAAAGCTGTGTTCATTAGCCCACAAAAAACTACACTTAACCTAAAACCTCTGTCCATCCAAGCTCCTTTTAATAGTAATGACTTTTATTTTTCAATGATTTATGAGAAATCTATAAACTTATGCAAGTAACTATATAAGTAATTTCAGAATAAAGCAATGTCCCCACACGACGACGCATGAACAACCTTAACATAAGAATTTTCTGAAAAAAAGACTTTACAAAAAAAACACCAAAAATCTTAGTCAAAAAAGAAATATGACTTGAGATCTTCATTGAAATTATTTTGATTCGTGCTGAATATAAAACATCATTCCCCAGCAAAGTGCCTGATCATACGCTTCTGTTTTTGTATTTTCTAATTTATCTCTTTCATCTGACAACAAACCTGGATCAGCTAATAATTTTTTTAATTCTCTAATGCTTTTCACAGCAGCACGTTGTTTATCAAAAAGCTCTTGTAATTCTTGGCTTGCAGAGCCCTGGTTGATAATTTCTTTATTTCGCAAGTATACAAGTTCAGTTTCTTTCTTACCCAAGGTAACAAGATGACGTTGTAAACTGTCTTCTGTCAGACTACCTGAATTTATTATACTTTTTCGATTTAAACAGTCTTTTTGCAACATCCTGAAATGATTTTGCGTATCGTTAAGTTCTGCAGTGAAAGCATAATCTGATCCCGAACTTACTTGAGAACCACAAACATTCAAACTCAAAAAACAAAACGACAAAAATAATAATTTTCTCATGAAATCCCCCCTGGATAAACAAAATTTGTCCTTATAGACTCACTAATTATACTTTATTAAAAAAAGATTTACACAGGAACTTGAGCTTTTTTCATGCTTTTATATGAAGATCGATAAGATCCTTCATGTTTTTGAGTCATTTTTTGAATCATGATATAGAAAAATTCACGATCCATAGCCTTGATCACCGCTTGCTCATGCGCTTCAAACAAACAAACCGGATACCCTTTTCCTTTTTGAGCCTGGTCTAAAGCTATGCTGCAAATAAAATCTACTAGATTTTCATCACACGCTATCCACTGTGGAAATTCAAGTCGCACAATTTCAAAACCTACATGCATGTAACAAAAATATGGTTTCAAATGTTTTGGGTATGCATACGCTATCGCAGCTTTACTTTGAAAAATAATTGAACGCTGTCCAGATTTCAAAAAATAGGAAGCAACGTCCATATCGGTCAAACCATCTAAAACGTTCAAACCATGCATGTTTTTTTCGTCGTACCCAGATAAAACTATTTTCAAAACATTCACTAATTCTTTTGCTCGAGGAAAACTAATATATCCAGCATGAACTATCTTTTTCTCAGACAATTCATGGAGCTGCGCAAAATAACTTTGTAAAAAACTTTGTTTTTCATCACTACGCGAAATATCTACATTTGAAAAAATAAGTGTTCCGTCAAACAGACAAACAAATGGTACAGCGTGCCCGCTTACATATTTTGTTGATTTTTCAACAGCAGCCTTTAATTCGAATTCTTCACGCTGCCCGTTAACAACCTCAGCACTTTGCGATCCAGACTCAAGATCAGAACTCACAACCACCAATGGCTGCGAAGACATTTCAACTGAACTTTTTTCGGTTCCATAACAAAGCAAAACTGATCCAACATTAATTAAGTAACAAGCTGGTCCTTGATGTTTATCGTAATAAATTTGTGATCCATCAACTGCAAGAACTGCGTACGGCAGCGACACTGATTCAATATTTTTGGAAAATCCAATAAGTCCATTCCAGCTAGGAACCAACATAGACCATTTTTTTGATTGTAAATTTTTGCAAAGATCTTGGTCTTGCTTTATCGACTCCCAGACTTTACGCGCAATGTCTTTTTGCTGAGCAAACTTTGTACTCAACTCTTTACTAACTTTATCAAGTTGGGCAACTAATTCTTGATGATTAAGCATGACAAAAAACCTTTAAAAATCTACTTTACGCTGATATACATAGTACGTTTTTTTTGACAGTTTGAAAATGTAAGCTTAATGTTATCTTTGCAATAACTAACAAGTCTGCTTCTTTCATAAAAAAATAAATATTAAAAATAAAAATGGAAACGTATGAAAAAAATAATCCTTACTCTTTTTCTTTCGCTTATTTTAATTTCCGATCTTTTAAAAGCTGATCCTATTACCTCTATTTTTTTTGACGTTGAAGCAATCTTTCAAGCTGATTCACTGCGTGCATCTAATTATGTTGGAAAGTTCGATTCAATACGGTATCTGGCCGAAGTTGGACATATTCCGCGTCAAGAAGATTTATTCAAACAACTCAAACCAATCAAAGCTGTATCGACTCAAGTCACGTACAATAAAAATCTCGAAATGCCTTTAATTTTTTCAGACTGGCTTTCAGCAAAACAATCAGCATCAAAAGTGAGTGATAGCATTGAAAAATATTTTAAAAATAAAAATATTTCTGACATTGAAAAAAAAGTTCTTCTTTCAATCGTCAACATGATGCTTACTTCTAGCAGTCTGACAGACATACAATATGTTTCATCAAAAATAGAAACTCTCATAGGAAAACTGAAAAGAAGTGGTTACAAAATATATCTTGTCGGCAACTGGGCGCATATTTCATCGTTAAAATCTAAATTTAAAGATCTATTCAGATTATTTAGTGGCGTCTATGTCTCTAGTGATCTGCATTTGTTAAAACCTTATAAAGATTATTACGAAAAAGTCTTAGAACTATCAGACACCCAACCTGACCAAGCACTGTGGATTGAAACTGAACAAAAATTTGTTTCTAAAGCTCAACCGTATGGCTATAAATTCATTTTATACAGTCATAGCTATCATGAAGATATCACAAAAAATTTACACAGATTTAGTGTACGAATTTAACCAATTAGTTTTTTTAAACAATCTAAGAAAAACCCAACTTCTTCCTTCGTGTTGTATAAAGAAAAACTGACACGAACTGAAGCATTAATCCCGCACGATTGGTGAAATAGTTGCACGCAATGATGCCCTGCTCGAATGGCTATGCCAAACCGGTCCAGATATGCAGCAATATCATGTGCGTGATGCGTCTTTGAGTAAAATGTAACTAAGTGGCCGTGCCCATTGTCTGATGATACGCTGCTCACAATTACGATATCTTTCAGCGGTTTTAAACCATCAAGTACCATTTGAGTCAGCATTGTTTCATGCTCTGCAAGTTGTACAAAATCAATATTTTCTTGAACAAAGTCAACAGCAGCACCTAGCCCAATAACTTGTGCAATGTTTGGTGTTCCAGCTTCAAAGCTGTGAGGAAACTCTTTAAACGTTGAATTTTTTTCTTCTACTGAAAAAACCATACCACCACCAAACGTGCTGACTACCATTTCTGGTATCATCGATTCTTTTACAAATAAAACTCCGACCCCTGTTGGCCCGAATAATTTATGACCTGAAAATGCTAAGAAGTCACAACCAATTTTTAGAGCGTCTAAGCGCTGATGAGCCACAGACTGACTTGCATCAACTACTACTTTTGCATCTACAGCGTGAGCTAGTTTTGTGATAATTGCTACATCATTGGTGCTGCCCAAAACGTTTGATGTATGAACTATTGCAACCAACTTTGTTTTTACTGAGAGATGTTTTTTAAAAACTTCTAAATCAACAATACCCTGATCAGTTACAGGCATAACGGTAAGCTTTAATCCTTTACGTAAAGCTAACTGCTGCCATGGTACAAAGTTTGAATGATGTTCTACAGCTGATACCAAAATCTCATCACCAGTTTGCAATGCGTGCTCAGCCCATGCGCAGACCACTAAATTTATACCTTCTGTTGCCCCTGAAGTAAAAATAATTTCTTTGCTGCTTGCGCCAATAAATTGAGCTACTTTATCTCGAGCTGATTCATATGCCGCCGTTGCTTTTTCGGCAAAGGTATACACACCTCGGCCTACATTTGATTTATACGTTGTGTAATATTCAACAATATTGTCGACTACTGATTGTGGCATTTGAGCTGTTGATGCACTGTCAAAATAAATAAACGGATACCCGTTAACTTTTTGCTTAAAAATAGGAAATTGTACTCGCAGTGATTTTAAATCATTTTTTGACATAGTCTCTCCATTACTTTTCTATCTTCAAAATTTTCTACGATCTCTTTAAAAAATGATTCTATTAAAAGCTCATAAGATTTTTGTTTGCTCAGCCCTCTGCTTTGCAAATACCACAGCTGCTCGTCATCAAATTTTCCAATCGCGCTTCCATGAGAGCATTGCACATCGTGTTGTAAAACTTCAATAGATGGAATAGAAATAACTTTTGCTTGTTTGCTGAGTAAAATATTTTTATTTTCCTGGGATGCTTCAGTTTTCTTTGCCTGCTCACCAATAAAAATTAAACCTTCGTACACAGCTTGAGCTCTACCCTTGAGCATCCCTTTTATCACCAAATTACTTTTAGTGCGTGGCCCGCTGTGATATTGAAACGTTTTGATAGAAATATTTTGATCACGATCTAAAGCGTATATTCCTTTGATGGATGCTTGTGAACCATCACCCTGCAGGTACACGTAAATCAAAATCGATAGATTTAAAGACTCGATCAACGATACCAAAAATTCAAGCTTGGCGCCTGCGTGCAGCACAAAATGATACTCAATGGTTTGTTGTTGTGATGAATCAGAACTTTTTTTATTACTGAATTCATTACTAGGTCCGGCTGCGCCCGCCATAGCCAACGGCGACGGCTGGGGATGACGAGAAATGAGATATTCATCCTGTACATGAAACGTGCATTGCACACCCTGCTCAAGCACAACAAATATTTTTTGAGAAGCTGAAGAAATAGAATGTTTTACGCGGCAAACATTATTTTGCGCTACATTAATTTTTTGCTCAACATCAAAAGAATTCAACCACTGTGTCATACAATTATCTATTTGCCCTGTTGCAATGCTGCGCCGTAATTAAATCGATAAAAATAATTTTCCCATAATGCGTCGCTAGAACCAATTTCATTATTACCCGTAAAATAATCAACCAACGCTTCACGCATCGTTACAAGCTCTTTCAACGTTCCCGTATTTTTATATTTTGGGTCAGATATGGTTAAGTCCAGTAATTCTAAAGCCCTAGCAAATGCTTGCTGACTCAGCTCAAGGTCATCTTTTTTCTTCCATGATATTGTAAGCGAAACATCACAACCAACGTTAGCAAGTTGCTCCATAAGTGACATTTCAAACCAGCGGCCCGCGGCCATTTGTTTATGCACGATCATTGTAGATCACCAATGTATTTACTAACTCAGCAATTTGTTTTTGTATACCGACATTCTCAACTTTTCGACTTTTATTTCCAGACGATGGACGTACATTGATCATTGAATCAAATTCAATCCAATGTTCCCGTTTTGCCTTAGAAGGATATAAATTAATACCCCACAAATCTTCTTGCTGTGATCCTAATTCAATGATGCAATAAAATTCTTCATCACCATGCATTTCACCATCGATAACCATGATTCTTTTTTCTAAATCAACCACAGCTTTAATCATGCCACCAAACATTTTGGCAGCCATTTCTTTTAATTCATCAACCGTAATAGTTTGATCTACAACCAACATTTTTTCCCTTTTAATTTAAATTAAATTTTTTATTCATTCTCTACCCGTATCTTTATCCAATCGAACCTTCCATCTCAAGCTCAATCAATCGATTGATTTCAACAGCATATTCCATAGGAAGCATACTGACAAAACAATCAATAAAACCATTAACAATCATCGCTTGCGCTTGTTGCGCAGATAAACCTTTACTCATCAAATAAAATAATTGTTCATCGCTAATTCTACTCACC
Source organism: Candidatus Babeliales bacterium (assembly GCA_041660205.1). Classification (NCBI taxonomy): domain Bacteria; class Candidatus Babeliae; order Candidatus Babeliales; species Candidatus Babeliales bacterium. Next base: position 73,381 of record JBAZWT010000004.1, on the reverse strand, counting down.
GATGCTTCATGACCAATATCAACATTTTCTGATGCAATATCGACAACAGGATACGTATCACTACGAGAAGTTTCATCAAATAAAAGTGCATCACATTGCACGCGTGATACAATCCCTGAAAGATTTTTTCCAACCTTAAGCAAGCCGCGATAGCTTGACCGACCACCATCTTTACTGATCGATTTTGCAACAATGTTTGAGGTAGTATCGTCAGCCAAATGAATAATTTTTCCACCAGAATCTTGATGCTGATCTTTACCAGCTACTGCAATAGAAACAATTTGTCCTTTGCTTTTTGCACCTTTAAGCACAATGCATGGATATTTCATGGTTACTTTGCTACCAAAATTCCCATCAATCCATTCAACCGTTGAACGTTCATGTGCATGGGCACGTTTGGTCACCAAGTTATACACATTGTTGGACCAATTTTGAATGGTCGTGTACCTCACATGAGCATCAGGAAGCGCTACAATTTCAACGACAGCGCTATGAAGAGAGCTCGAGCGGTAAACTGGCGCGCTGCAACCTTCAACGTAGTGCACAAAGCTTCCTGGTTCAGCAATAATAAGCGTGCGCTCAAACTGTCCCATGCTCTGTGAATTAATTCTAAAGTAGGCCTGCATCGGTTGATCAACATACACCCCAGAAGGAATATACACAAAACTACCACCACTCCACACAGCAGAGTTTAATGCTGCAAATTTATTATCGTGCGGGGGAATGATCGTTGAAAAATATTTTTTAAAAATCTCAGGATACTCACGTAGTGCTGATTCGGTATCGAGAAAAACAACACCCTTTTTTTCCCAACGCTGCTTTAAACGTTTGTAAATAACTTCTGATTCAAATTGAGCACTCACTCCTGCAAGCATTGACCGCTCTGCTTGAGGAACACCTAATCTTTCAAACGTTGATTTAATATCGTCAGGAACACGGTCCCAGTCACGTTCTTTTTCCATGACAGGTTTTACGTAAAAAAAGATGTCATCAGTTGATAAGCCGGAAAGATTCGCTCCCCAACTTGGCATAGGCTTTTGTTCAAAAATTTCTAAAGATTTCAATCGGAAATCGGTCATCCATCCTGGTTCGTTTTTTTGCTCAGAGATTTGTATAACTATTTTTTTATTCAGACCTTTTTGCATACGACCCGTACCCTCTCGCCTCAATATCATCAAGCAACTCACTACTACCGGTACAGGCAAGCTGTCCGTCGATCATGACATGAACTACGTCAGGTTTTATAAATTCTAAAATTCTTCGATAATGCGTCACAATAAGAAAAGAAGCTTGTGGATTATTTTGCTTGTACCATAAAAGTCCATTGGCTATCATTTTTAAACCATCAACATCCACACCGGAATCGATTTCATCAAGAATTGCGAGCTTGGGCTGCAAAAGTAGCATTTGAAGTAGTTCAAAACGTTTTTTTTCACCGCCAGAAAATCCAACGTTAACAAATCGTGTCAAAATGCAGTCAGGTAAACCGACTATTGCAAGCAGCGGTTTTACGCGCTCTAAAAATTCAGGCACTGTCTCGGTGACAACTGGCTCAGTTTTTTTAAGGGCAATAGCAGAAATTTCTTTTAAAAAACTAAGAACAGCAAGACCGCTGATTTCTACCGGATGCTGCAAAGCAAGATACAAACCTTTTTGCGCCTTGATATGAGTTGGTACTGTTACGATATCCTGACCCTCAAAAAGAACCTCTCCTTGGGTAATTTCATACGTTGGATGCCCCATCAAGCTTGACGCTAAAGAACTTTTTCCAGAACCGTTAGGACCGACAAGCACATGTACCGTGCCAGGTTGAATTTCTAAATTGCATTGATTTAAAATTTGAGAGCCATTGATGGCTACAGAAAAATTTTTGATTGATAACATTTTTTGCTTTTACAAAAGGTTTTAAATACTCTTTTTAGTGTACCCTGATCATCAAAAAACATCAAATTACGGCCTCTGCACAAAAAAAGAGCGGCCCTTTTAAAGCCACTCTTCTTTTAAATCAATTTGTAAGGAAATTTTATTGCTGGATCCCCGTTTACTCCTAGGCCAAGGCTACGGCGCACAGGCAAGCCGGCCGTGCCCGCCAAAGCTGCAAGCGAAGGCTGGTGGACGACGATTAATAAATCGTCGCTTATGGCAAATCAATAATATCTGAATCTTCTTGGCCATCTTCAGAGATATCTTCCATTTGTTCATGAGTTTCAGATGTTACGATATCTTCATCGTAATATTCTTCTACAGCATCAATAATATCGCGTTCAATTCCAACATAGACATTAAGAGTATATGCAACGTAATTACCAAACTCAGCAATTGCTTGCTCATCTTCAGGATTACTCATAACAACAGTCATCATATCGTCATCAGTATCTACAGGTATCATTCCTTTTTTGAGCAAAAAATCTTTTGGGAAAAGCAACAATAACTGATGATTAAAAAAATAACCGCGTACATCAAAAGGAGGTAGTCCAAAAACTCCCTGCAAAGCTTTAAGTAAAGTTTCACGATCAAGAGTTGCCTCATCAAGCAACATATCATCAATTCTTGCTGTGCTGCGGCCTTTAAATTCGTTAACAAGTGACTCAGCTTCAGCTTCTTGCATTGCACCTTGTTTAACTAATTGGTCTGCTAAACGAGAAACGAATATTTGTTTTTTTTCCATAATTTTATTTCAACCTAATTTAAAACCTAATAATATTCCCAGTAAAATAATTCCTAACTCAATTGCATATTCTTTCATTTTTATCATTACTGAATCAAAATCTTGAATGTTATACAGCACTAAAAATGCTTTAACTTTTTCTTGGTGTATCGTAATAAATTCAAAATAATCAAGTATTAAAAGAACTAAAATCGACGCTACCACAATAGTTACGATCCATTTACCATAGCGCTTTATGATAACCCCCAGTAAAAATCCTGCACCAAAACATGAAACATAGGTAATAATGTCACGAGATGAAATATTAATTCTCGTCCAAAAATCCTCAAAGTAACTTTTTACTATTTGATAAAAACCTTCAGGTTTAGAGACTTCCACTTTATTATTCCTTTCTTTGGACAACTTTTAATATTATCACTCTTTAAAACGTTGAGTATAAAAACATTTATTATCATAATTCAAGAAAAATTGCACTAAGCTACCTTACTATGTAGTTCTCTTACTATGTATTCACTTTGTTCATTTACTTCGTAAGATCATTTACTTTCTACTACGCCTATGGCTTCGAAGAACTTCGTCGTAACGTTCTACTCGCTACTTATCCGCTACGTTAAAAAGCTGAGGCTTTCTAGCGTAGTAGAACAAAAAAAAGAGAGGCTCTAATTTCTTAGAGCCTCTCTTTTTAGTTAGTTTATCCAACTAAGCTTTTTAAAGCTTTGCCTGGTCTAAATTTCGGAACATTTTTCGCAGGAATTTGCATTTTTTTACCAGTTGCTGGGTTTACACCAACACGGCTTTTACGTTTCATAGTTACAAACGTACCAAAGCCAGTTAGTGAAACTGTTTTGCTTTGTTTTAATGCTGTGCCAACAGAAACCACAAACGCTTCAAGTGCGCTTTTGCAAGCTGCTCTAGGAAGTTTGCTTACTTTTGCCATGCTTTCAATCAATTCTGCTTTATTCATTACAATATCCTTAATTTTTTATCCAGCCAAGGAAAAAACTCGTACAAGGGCTAATCTAATATTCCAAAATCATTTGTCAAGATTTCTTTGGAAAGGAATAAAAAAGTTAAAAAAAGGAGCCCGCGACCAATTAAGGTGCGGGCTCTACGAAATAACGAGTTGTTACAAACACGAAGGATGCATACAAACATCGTTTTTCAATTTTATTTCAGAATTATTGGGATCAAAGATAGTCACTCAATTGAAATGACTTTTTATTTTTATCGCCCAGCCTATGTGTCAAGCTATCCAGGCTTCGCGCGAGGCTACGCCGGACACGATCGCTTGCTTACTATGGCGGGCAGCTTTCGCATTGCATTTCAAAGCTTATCTCTTCGATTATTGCTTTTTGCATTCAGCTATGGCCATGCCAGCTGAAGCTTTAGCGAAAGCTGGTGCCGAGAGCCGGACTCGAACCGGCACAGGATTACTCCCGAAGGATTTTAAGTCCTTTGCGTCTACCATTTCGCCACCTCGGCACACAAATTTAATGTATATTTCAAATCTTTATTTTTTCAATTAAGTCCGGCTACGTTTACAACTTCGCCGAGGCAGTCTTCTATCCAATACTTCAAAGTTAATGTTTTTTATAACCTTCTGTACTGGCGGCGCCTAGGCGTAGCTCGTAAGAGCGAAGACTGGAGGCGACACCCGGAATCGAACCGGGGGTGAAGGTTTTGCAGACCCGTGCCTTACCACTTGGCTATGTCGCCCTATGAACTTTATTTCAAACAAACTAAAACATTTTTGCTAAAGCCATTTCAGATTTTAATTCATCAAGAGATATATTTATAGCTCCCGGATGACCATCTTCGCTGAGTGGCTCATTTTCTTCTTTCAGATATTCCATCTGCGCTTTTCCTGTGCAAGGTAACCCTTTTTGGTACCAATCTGCAATTCCACCATGGAAGAATCTAACATTTTCAAAGCCAGCTTCTTTCATCATGCTTGCTGCAAATGGCGCTGCGCTACATGCATAGTTTGAACAATAAAGAACATAACGATCTTTTTTATTTAAACTTTTCATCTGATCTTCAAGACTTTCAAATGGAATGTTGATAGAGCCTGTCATGTGACAGTCCTCATGGTTAGCTGCATCAAGCACGTTAATAACAACTAATTTTGAGTCCTCTGTTTTAGAACTCCAGCACCCTGAAAGAAAGAATGTTGCAAAAATTATCAAAGAAAAAAAGAATTTTGAATTCTTTACATTTACTATAGCATACTTTTTCATATTGATACAACCTCTAAATCGTTACTTTTTATAAATTATCGTCAATTAATGCATAACTTGGAAAAATCTTGACCAACGAACACGTTTCCAGAAGTTAACTGGATGCTTGATCAAATCAACAATCCACCATGATTCATTGCTATCGATAGACCAAATTCTGAAAATAATTCTTCCATGAAATAATGCTTTTTTAGTATCCCAAGGTCCCCAATCACGGCAATCTGAACTTCCTTGGCGATTATCGCCCATCATCCAATATTCAGTTTTACCAAGATACACATCGTAAATATCTATATCTCTTCCATGCCCAGCAGGAGTCCCTGGGTATAAAATACTATGCTCACGCGCATACATTTTTCCACGAGCAATTTCTACAGGAGTAAAGTCATAAAATGGTTGGTCCTGTAGCGATTTAGAAGGATCATACGATCTATACGTAAATTCATTTTCTTTTATCGGCACATAAATAATTGGATATTTATTTAAATAAGGCTCATCTAATTTTTCACCATTCAAATAAACTACAGGCTTGCCATCTTCGATTTTGCCTTGGATATGATCGCCCGGCACAGCAATAACGCGTTTGGTATAATTTACCACATCCCAAGATACGTATTGTTGATACAAATTCACTAATTTATTTGAAGAATATGGATATGTTGGCACGTTAAATGAAACAATTTCTCCACGCTTTGGAGCAGAGAAAAATGGAGTAACTTTATCAGCAAGAAACCGTTCTCCAACAAGCATAGTTGTTTCCATAGAGCAGGTTGGCACTTGGTACAAACCAAACACAAACGTTTTGATGAGAAAAACGACAGGAATAATGACGATAAGTGATTCAACAAGGTCTGCTATGTAAGATTTATTTGGCCTTTTGTACCAACGAATAATTCGATGAATAATACTATCTTTCATACGTCTTCCTTATATCTTTAAAGATTTTTCAATTTTCAATTATTCTACTGCATTAAATAAAATTGTCATAACAAAATGACGAGGACCCATTCAATTTATGTAGCATGCCTACTAAAATAAAAAGATTAATGGATTAACGCGACGGCCTTCTTGAATAATTTCAAAATGAAGATGAGAAGCATCTCGTCCTGACTTTCTGACCAGTCCTGTATCGCCAACAGTTCCAATACGTTCACCTTCTTGAACAATTTGTCCAGGACGCGCGCAAATGCGGTGCAGATGAGCATAGCGTGTTTTGTAGCGATTATTGTGTTCAATCATGACACAATTTCCATATCCTGAGGCTGCTTGAGCAAAAATAACTTTACCTCCGGCCGCAGCTTTTACAGGAGTGCCTCGCATTGCTGCCATATCAATTCCTTGATGAAATTCAATATGACCATTTGGTCTTTTACGTGGACCAAAAAGAGAGCTCAACCAAAAGCTTGATAATTCTACTGGCCAACGGAATACAAAGTCACGTTGCGGAGCATATCTAGTTGGTTTTTTCAGCGATTTATAAAAAGCTTTTTTTGGTACTTTTTTATGTTTTACAACCGGAACAGCACGAAGTTTTTTTATGTTTGATTTGATCGCATTTAAAAGATCTTCTTCTTCCTTGCTAATTATTTGAAATTCAGAAGGCGCCTCTTCGGTCTCAGCGTCAACGGTAAAATCTATGGTTACAAACGGTTGCTTGCCAAGTTTGTCATTTGTTATTTTTTTTTTTTCGCCTTCGCTATCTTGCTCTTCTTCTTCATCTTGAACCATTGAAGCATTTAAACTACGTTTCAACATTTCAACGTGTTGATAATACGCTTCTTTAACTTGAGATAGCTCTTGAGCTTCTTGCTTAAAGTATCGATATTGGGAAAATAACAAACCAGCAATTACGATAGTAACAGCTAGCACTGCAAAATAGGTTACAACAACAATTGTTTTTTGATTTTTCATATTTTTTACACTATTTCAATAAAATCTGGGACAATCCATCCACGCTCTGTTTTACCAAGTTCTGTTTTATACACTACGTTATCCATGCCTTGCTCTCTACCAATCACACATAACTGACTGCCAATGGGCAATTGATATTTGCTGTGAAAAGTTTTTTCTGGACCAGCATGCACCATAACTTTTTCTTTAACAACTATAGCTCTTCCTTTTTTAAAGATTCTTGTTTGTCCGTACCATATTGCACAACAAATCAAAATGCCAAACAATACAAACCCTGTTTCTTTATGTTTGCGCGACACAAAACTTGAAATGTACCAATACCGAGAAGAGACAATAAACAAATAACACAATAAAACAAACAATATAATTTGCCATGCAAGAATTGGTGTTATCATTATTATTCTTTTAATTTCATATTTCCACCAAGGATCGAGTGGTAAACGTAAAGCTTTCAAGGCTAAAATCTCTGATGAAAAAATCTGTCCCAGTTGCTTCCAGCTTGCACCAAATTGAGCTCGCTTCCAACAGACCAGAGCGTTAGCGTATTTTTTTTCATTAAAAAAGCAATTGCCGATGTTTTGCCAAACTGCAGGGTTTTTGTCTTCTATTTTTTCATAATTTTCACGTGCCAATGTAAATTGACCATGCATAAAATGATTGTTTGCTTGGGAAAATAATGATTGATTATCTTTTTGAGCAAAGACTGCGTAGTAAAGACAAAAAATAGTAGCACTGAGTAAGATTATTTTTTTCATATTTCACATTACTTTTGATTAAAGCTGTTCGTGCCGATATAACGATACATCAAGGCTACAAGGTAGCAAAAGTTTAGTTCAATGTCGATCAAACAAATCTTAAAAAATTGACAACCATCAAGTTTATAGTTACCTTTCTTTTCAAAAACAAACCCATACCCATTAAAACAAGGAGATCTTTTCATGAATGCAAAAAAACATTTTTTACTACTCAGTGCAATTTGCTCACTCGGGCTCACATCGTGCACCAAAGACAATACTAAAACAACTAAAAACAAAGGTTTATCTATGAACATCAAACAAGGCGACACTCTCGATTTAAGCACATTTACCAAGTCAGACACTGGCATTCACCACAAAATTACAAAAGTTGGCGAAGGCAAAAAACCATTCTCTGGTGAAACAGTAAAAGTTCACTACACAGGCTGGTTACTTGATGGCGAAAACAAAGTTGGTACAAAGTTTGATAGCAGCGTTGATCGTGGCCAACATTTCGAATTTCCACTCGGTATGGGCTACGTGATTAAAGGATGGGACATCAGCGTATCTAAAATGAACATTGGCGAAAAACGCATTGTCATTTTACCACCACATCTTGGATATGGTGCACGTGGCGCAGGAGCTTCAATTCCTGGCAACGCAACACTGATTTTTGAAATTGAACTTTTCGGTTCAAAATAAAGCGGACACGGCAAATTGAGCATTTAAAAACCTGCGATTTAAAAGTCGCAGGTTTTTTATTTTTGAGTAGAAAATTTTTAATTTTTATCCCTGAGATTGATTAACTTTTTTATGATGTTTTTTCTTCTGTTTCTTAGAAATTTTTTCAGGTTTTCGTATGCCTCGAACCACTTTTGGCAGGTTGAAAACATTGTAGAATCTAAAACATGGATCATCAATTGCACATGGGATGACTGAGCAACAAGACCCATGAACCAAGTCACTTAGCACCTCGCGATGCGAGTAAGGTTGACGTAGGAGCGACGAATCGGCTGTCTTCAGCGCGTAAGGAAGATGCAACATAAAAGATCTCATTAAATCGATATGGCCTAGCCCTCGATTGTTAATCTTAACTTCGATTTGGCAACAATTAGTTTTTTGATTGTTAAAAAATCGCTCGGGAAAATGTCGCTTATTTTCGAACTTATAAAAATCAACCACCTGCAGTAAATCGCGCGTTGATGAGATTACATACGACTGACTAATGCATTCATGTTCGATCAATTTTTCAGTAACTTTCTGAACGGGGCAAGCAACGATAATAAGCTCTAGATAGACACTTTCGCAAGGAAAGAACGGCAAACTCTTCACCATGTTAAGAGCCACATTTCCACCATGAGAAAAGGTCATTATTCTGATTTGTGGGCAAACGCCATATTTATTTTTATAATCTTTCAACAACGCGAGTAGGTCACCGAAAAGCTGTTTTCCAGCAATTTCTCTGGCCTTAAAACTTAACTGTCCTGACCAGCCAAAGGTATAAAAATGCTCAATATCAAATCGCTCAGGATCTTTCTGCTGGAGCAAAGCAGCATCTTTTCTAAGTAGTGCGCATTCGGGCAATTGATCGATATGATGAACTCCTTGACGCCCAAAACTTACTTCTTTGCAAAATTTACTTAGAAATTTTAAGCCCAATTTCGTAGTGGTTCCGTGCACATAAATCGTGACACGTGGTTGAGTTTGAACAGTTGCTTTTTGCGCGCTGCAAGCCTCTACACGTGCGATCTGACCACATATAGTTTGACCACTTACGAAGTGACCAATAAAAAAAAGAAAGAAAAAAAACTGATTTTTTTTAAAAAACATATTAAAACCCTATGAAAGATGGCCCTTTTTACACTAAACAGTATGCCAAAAAATACACATTTTTAAAAAGGCCCCTAGGTCTTTTTAACCCAATTTTGAGTAGTTTTAAAGGTTAATTCTTGCAAGTTTTGAAACTCTTCAGGCGACATTTCATACGCTTTTTCGTACAAAAGACGGTTTGGTCCGTACATCGCATGCTCTATTTTTAACCCCAACAACTCAGCTACTTTTTCAACCGACTGCTTGCTTGGACCTTCAATTTCTACAAACGGATCGATCCCAGGCCATAGATCAAACATAAGCAAACAATCATTTAACTTCCAAATTTCTCGGTAATTTTCGACATATAAAGATTTTTCATACCCTAAAACTTGAAGCATTTGCACTGCTGTATCAAAATCTGAAACCTTAATTTCAAGCTCTCTGACAGCATCAATACCTTTAGTTGGATCAAAAGATTTTATGGTTAAAGTTACGTACTCACCTTCATCACGGACACGAATCCATTGATTTTTTTTACCTGAAATCCCAAAAACAAATCGCCGCATTAAACCGTTACTGCGAACAGATAGTCCACCACAATCTTGAACTTTTTGTTTTAGTTTTTCTTCGTCGATAAAAAATTTTGCTTCAAATTCTATATGACCCATTAATTTCCCGAACTCAGCGACCATCTAAATAATTTTCAATTACACTAACTAATCGGTCAAATCCATCTACAATGGACGTTCGCATATGAACATCCAACACTTCTTCTACCTGCTGCCCACAATCATATATAGTATTATGAATTTCGTGTTTAGTTCGAATGATATAAAGCATAGAAGGCAAAACATCTATTTTTATATTTTCATCCAAGGCGCTTAATGAAAATACTTTAGGATCTTTTCTATCTGCCCGAAACTCGGTATGAGAATACTTGTGAACCTTGAATCCATAATATCTAACCAAATCAGCAACCCCAGCCATGTCTACAATCTTTTTATATGGAATGGGCACAGATTTTTGAAGCATAGTGCGGACTTCAGAGCCACCAAAAACACATACCGCCAAGACCAAAACTTTAATTTTCATATTATTATTTCTTTCGTTGTAGTTAATCAATAAGAAAATAGATTACAGAAGGTCATCAATATTGAATAGGTTTATTTTCAAAAACCCTTGTCTTACGCATTAAATCTCTGTCAAACTGAAAGTGTATGATTAGCTATAAGTATAAAATTGTTTCAAAGAGGAGATTTTCTATGAAAGTATCAATAAAACTCATGGTCACGCTACTAATTATTTCAACACCCTATTGCATGCAATCAGCTTTTAACTCGCTGAGTCAAGCAAATTACCAAGGTCAAATTTATGAAGCTTTACCAAAAACAGTTCAAAAATCAGGTAAATTTGTAAAATTTTACGTACCTAAAAGCGCTCAGCCTAGCACTGTTCAAATATCTTATTTTTATCCAATAGCAGGAACAAAGCAAACGCATGGTGGCATGATGCAAATAGTTCAAATTGCTCCAAATCAGACAGTTAAAACTGTTTATATCTTACCTCCTGCAAACCCTAAAAATGCATCAATCATGATAAACGCCATGCCAAAAAGCACTTGGGATTTGCAAATGCAAACCGGACGAGCTGAAGCAATCAAAAATCCAACAACAGCCCAAAAGGCTTCACTTAACAAATTAGTAAAACAAAATATAGCTAGCCCTGTATATCGATTACCCCTTAAATATGGAAAAATTAAACAAGCTATCACATTAAAAATCCCAACTAAAAAACAAACTACTCCAATAACAAACAAGCAATTAGTAACATTAACAACAACAAAAACTATTAAGAAAACACCAAAAGCCCCACAAAAACAAGTACAAAAATCTAATACTTTGTGGTCAGATATTAAAAAAGATATTAGCGAAAGTGAAAAAGAAGTAGAAAATTTAGTAGAAAAAATTTAAATGTTAACAACTAAACCAAAAAATTGAGCTAAAAACTACTCAATCAACATGAAAGATTAGTTTTTTACCCAGCTTAATTCTTCAAGCTGCTCAAATTAAGCAGAAAAATTGTTTAAATTAAGCAAAAAAATTCCCCGGGGTTTATTCCGGGGAATTTTAAAACTGGCGCTACCTACTTTCCCGGGCCGTTACCAGCCAAGTATCATCAGCGCTTTGGACTTTACTTCCGTATTCGAGATGGGAACGGGTGTTTCCCCAAAGCTATACGCACCAGAAATTTTTCAAATATTTTTTCTTGTAATCCATTTATGAAAACACACGAATGTGTTTCCAATAAAATGTTTGTAATTTACTGTTAAATACCGTTTCATAACACGAAGCTACGAAACACATACCCTGCAATTATTTCACTACGTTTTAAAATTAAAACAGTGATTAAAACATTCGACTTATTAGTACTGGTTAGCTTAATACATTACTGTACTTACACATCCAGCCTATCAACCTCGTAGTCTACAAGGAGTCTTAATGTGAACCTTTCAGTTCACGGGGTATCTAATCTTGAGACGAGTTTCCCACTTAGATGCTTTCAGCGGTTATCTCTTATAAACTTGGCTACCCAGCGTTGCTCTTGGGGAACAACTGGAACACCAGAGGTTTACCCATCCCGGTCCTCTCGTACTAAGGACAGCCTCTCTCAAATACCCTGCGCCTACGGCGGATAAGGACCGACCTGTCTTACGACGGTCTGAACCCAGATCACGTACCGCTTTAATTGGCGAACAGCCAAACCCTTGGGACCTTCTTCAGCCCCAGGATGCGATGATCCGACATCGAGGTGCCAAACCTCCTCGTCGATGTGAACTCTTAGAGGAGATCAGCCTGTTATCCCCGGCGTACCTTTTATCCATTTAGCAATGGCCTTTCCATACAGAACCACTGGATCACTAAATCCTGCTTTCGCACCTGCTCGACCTGTATGTCTTGCAGTCAAGCTCCCTTCTGCTTTTACACTCTACAAGCGATTTCTATTCGCTATGAGGGAACCTTTGAATGCCTCCGTTACTCTTTGGGAGGCGACCACCCCAGTCAAACTACCCACCAGACAATGTCCTCTGTCCGGATTACGGACAATCAGAGTTAGATTTCTAAACAAATAAGGGCGGTATTTCAAGGACAACTCCGCTAAAACTTGCGTCTTAGCATCATAGTTTCCCGCCTATCCTACACAGACTTATCCAAAAATCAATGTCAAGCTATAGTAAAGGTGCACGGGGTCTTTCCGTCCAGCCGCAGGTAATCGGCATTTTCACCGATACTACAAATTCACTGAGTCTATCATCAAGACAGCGCCCAAGTCGTTACGCCATTCATGCGCGTCGGAACTTACCCGACAAGGTATTTCGCTACCTTAGGACCGTTATAGTTACGGCCGCCGTTTACTGGGGCTTCAATTCAGAGCTTCTCCTTGCGGATAACCCCTCCTATTAACCTTCCAGCACTGGGCAGGCGTCAGACTCTATACTTCCTCTTTCGAGTTTGCAGAGCCCTGTGTTTTTGTTAAACAGTCGCTTGGGCCTCTTTGTTGAAACCTACAGACGCTTGCACGTCGTAGGCACTCCTTATCCCGAAGTTACGGAGCTATTTTGCCGAGTTCCTTAATGATAGTTATCTCAACGCCTTAGTATTCTCTACTCGTCTACCTGTGTCAGTTTACGGTACGGTCGCTCAAAAACTCGCTAGAGGTTTTTCTAGTCAGCGTGGAATCAACTGAACACACTTCTCCACTAGGGATCAGAATGCCCATAACACTTCAGTTTATAACGGCTCTACGGATTTACCATTAGAACCTACCTTTGTGCTTAGCTTGACGAACCATATGTCAAGTCAGCCTATCCTCCTGCGTCACCCCATCACTCAAACGCTTTTAAGCGGTACAGGAATATTCAACCTGTTTTCCATCGTCTACTCCAATTGGCCTCGACTTAGGGACCGACTAACCCTGAGTGGATAATCCGCTCTCTCGGAAACCTTAGACTTTCGGCGAAC